>CAZITS010000457.1:0-5131 GCA_964542185.1 uncultured Pirellulaceae bacterium | reverse complement strand
TCTGGTCCGTGAGGCGCAGCCACTGCCGTTGGGACCATGCGATTAGAAGCTCGGCACTTGGCGTACACAGCGTGTGACCGGGGACCGGCACCGGCGGCAGGACTAGTTCTTGATCTTGCAATTGGGTAACGCCTGCCGCAATTCGGTGATGCCCGCGCCGGTGACCTGGGCGTCAGGTGCAGGATCTGATCCACGGCGAAAGTTGCGGAGCCGCCGGTATCTGTGTCGGCTTGTGGTGGCTGCATCCTGGCGAAGAATGTGAAAACGATATCCGCCCGGACGCCGTCGAGATATACTACCGGTTGAGCCGCGAGGGGAGCCTGAGATCTGCGACGAGAAGTACGAGGTACGCAAAGAGATGACTGTTTATATCCCCATTGCCGTTGAGCATCAGGCACGCAACACCGGTGAGGAAGATTTATGCTGCTTCTGGGATTTCGCGCCGCCGCCGAGTGGTCCGTCGAAGTGTGAACAGCAAAACTGGAAACAGATTCGCTGACCCGCCATGCTGCTTGACGACGCCGAGTGGCAAGCCGGAAAACAGGGAAATACGACAGCGAGGATAACGTGACGGCAACGCTAATTCTGTACTGCCTTTTAGGCCAGGCATCCCGGGCGGATGATGCGTTTTTCGAGATGAAGGTGCGCCCGCTGCTGGCTGCGAAATGCTTTAGTTGCCACGGCCCGGATGAGCAGGAAGGTGGCCTGCGACTCGATTCCGCTGCTTCCTTTCGTAAGGGAGGCGACTCGGGCCCGGTCGTTAAGGCAAAGGACGTTGACGGCAGTCTGCTCGTCCGCGCGATCCGGCGCACCACCGATCTGAAGATGCCGCCTGATAAGCCGTTGAGCCCGGCGCAGATAAAGTTGCTGGTTCAATGGGTCCGTTCCGGAGCTGTCTGGCCCGAGTACGACACTCCGCCGGCGACCGTTGCCGCCGAACAGGTAGACGCCGTCTTCTCTGAGGAAGAGCTGGCGTTCTGGGCCTTTCAGCCCGTCCGCCTGCCGGCGCTTCCGGTTGTCAACGCGGCCGATCGAGTGCGAACGCCCATCGATCGTTTCATTGTCGCGCGGCGGAAAAAGGATGCGATCCACGGAACGCCGTGTGCCGATCAACGCACTCTGATTCGCCGTCTTCATTACGACCTGCTGGGTCTGCCGCCGTCGCCCGAGGTCGTTGACAACTTTGTCAACGATCCTGCTCCGGACTCGTACAGTCGTCTGGTCGACAGGCTCCTGACCTCGCCTCACTACGGCGAACGCTGGGGACGTCATTGGCTGGACGTCGTGCGCTACGCGGACACCACCGCGAACGACGGTAACTACATCATGCGTTACGCGTATCGATACCGCGACTACGTCATCAACGCGTTCAACGCTGACAAGCCGTATAACCAGTTCGTTATAGAACAGATCGCTGGTGATCTGCTGCCAGCAGACGGCGACCGCGAAGCAACTGAGCAGCAGACCATTGCCACTGGTTTTTTACTGCTTGGTCCGAAAGCACTCGCCGAACAGGACAAGGAACTGCTGTTATTCGACATTGTGGACGAACAGATTGACGTGACGAGTCGTGCGTTCCTCGCGATGACTGTTGCGTGTTCACGATGTCATGACCACAAGTTCGACCCGATTCCCACAGCAGACTACTACTCCTGGGCGGGTGTGTTTCGCAGCACTCGGAATCTGTCGGATACCGAGTTCGTTTCGAAGTGGATGGAACGACCGCTGAATCCCGATGGGACCAAAGCCATGTTCCAGGTCAAACCGGCCGCCGGACAGAACCTCGCGCGGCACGGCACGGCGAGGCAGTCAACCGAGAACGCCGGCAACTTTCCCGCCAGCCGTGCCATCGACGGCGTCCCCGACAACTTCAGCCACACAGCGGACGGTGATGCCTCCCCCTGGTGGGAAGTGACTCTTGCGGTAGATTCTCCGATCCGCCTGATTGGTCTGTGGAACCGCAAAGACTGCTGCGCGACGCGGCTGTCGAACTTTCGCGTCAGCGTGCTGGATGCCAGTCGCAAGCCGGTCTTCCGGCAGGACTTCTTCAAGGACGGCAAAGACTATCCGCCGGCCGATCAGGGTTTTTACATCAGAGTGCCGGACGGACGTGTGGGACGAACGGTCCGCGTGGAACTGTTGGGACCGAACGCTACCGGAGAACACTGGCTACAGCTGGCCGAAGTGGAAATCTACGCCGATCGGTCCGCTCCGTTGCCTCTCGATACACGAATGGTCATGGCCGTTGAGGAGGGACAACCACGCGATGTGCCGATTCATCGCCGCGGGAGTTACAAACGCCCCGGCGCGATGGCTCCGCGACGCTTCCTGCAGATCATCGACGGCGCCGGCCACGCCGCCTTCAAGACATCCGGAAGCGGACGGCTGGAACTGGCCCGCCGCATTGCCCGAGCCGGGAACCCGCTGGTCTCCCGCGTCATCGTCAACCGCATCTGGCAGGGACACTTTGGGACAGGCCTGGTCGCCACCAGCGACAACTTCGGACAGCTCGGTCAGCGCCCGTCGCACCCGGGACTGCTGGATTGGCTGGCATCGGAATGCGTTCAGAGCGCCTGGTCGCTCAAACACCTGCACCGCTTGATCTTGAACTCCGCAGTCTATCAGCAATCGTCCCGGCCGCAGCAGACCACGCGGCAATCGATTGACCCTGAGAACCGACTGCTCTGGAAGTTTCCGCGCCGCCGACTGACCGCCGAAGAGTTACGTGATTCGCTGCTGGTCCTGGGCGGCAAGCTAGACCCGGCCCTGGGCGGGTCGGTCCTGGACGTAACTCAGGATGGCGGAAAGGAAGACGAGAAACGCGGGCTGTATTCCGCTGCCGCACCGGCCGGTGAGTTCAAGAGCTATACGAGCCGCCGGCGGAGTATCTATCTTCCGGTCCTTCGCAACACGCTGCATGAAGTGTTCCAGCTGTTCGACTTTGCGAACGCCAACGCCGTCACGACTCGTCGCCAGGAAACGACCGTTGCCCCTCAGTCACTGTACCTGATGAACAGCCCGTTTGTGCGGGAGCAGGCGGACAGCATGGCGGCCTGGCTTCTCGCCCGGTCCGACGCTGACGATCAACAACGTCTGCGGCTGGCACACCGGCTTGTGCTTTTGCGCCAGCCATCGGATGACGAACTTCAGGAAGCGTTGCAGTATGTCACCGAAGCCGAACGGCAGAGGTCCGTGAATGAGCCGGACGACACGGCGCGACATACAGCCTGGTCCGGATACTGCCGGTTGCTGATGAGCCTGAACGAATTCATGTACGTGGATTGAACTGTTGTGGACTTCGCCGACATTCCCCCGCTGCAAGGAAGTCTGGCGAATTTCACTACCTGACAACTGATTCATTACGGAACAGTCGGCTGACAAAATGAGTCCATCACAAAACAACAACCCGCTGACCACCACACATGGCCGGCGTGAATGGCTTCGAGGTTCGGCGTGCGGCTTCGGGTACCTGTCGCTGGCCGGTCTTTCGACCCTCGATGCCCGTGCCGGGAAGGCTTCTCTGACACATCATGTCCCTTGCGCGAAGCGGGCGATCTTCCTTTTCCTCCACGGTGGCGTTTCACATATCGACGCGTTCGATCCCAAAACAGAACTGGATCGCTACCACGGAAAACCGATCCCGATCGAGAAGCCGGAATTCACGTTCGCTCAGACCGGAAACGTGCTGAAGTCGCCTTGGCGGTTTCGTCGCTACGGCGAATGCGGTCTGCCGGTCAGCAGCCTGTTTCCGGAAATCGGCCGAAAAATGGATGACATCTGCGTCATCCGATCGATGCAAAGCAGCTTTGTGTCTCATGGCGGCGCGACACTGCAGTTGCACACCGGTGACGGAAACCTCACACGCCCCAGCCTCGGGTCGTGGCTGATGTACGGACTGGGAACGGAGAACAGCAACCTGCCGGGCTTCGTCAACATCTCCCCGTCGTATTACCACGGCGGCGCGCAGAACTACGGCACGGCTTTCCTGCCTGCCCGTTATCAGGGCATGCGGATTGGCGACGGAAACACAAAGTTCACCAAAGCGCGTCTGGCGAATCTGACCGATTCTCCGACCGAACTGGACGAGCAGCGACGGCAACTGGCTCTGATGCGCCGCTGGAATGAACGTCATGCCGACGGTACCAGCGACCGCCGCCTCTCCGCCCGCATGGAGGCCTTCGAGCTCGCCTTTCGCATGCAGCAACACGCTCCGGAAGCATTTGATCTGGCGAGCGAATCGCGGGCGACGCAGAAATTGTACGGAATCGGCGAGGAGCCCACCGACGAGTACGGTCGGGAATGCCTGTTGGCGCGGCGACTGGCGGAGCGCGGCGTGCGTTTTATCCAGGTGTCGCACAGTTATCCCGTGAACTACTGGGACCAGCACGGCGGCCTTAAGAGCGGACACGAAGCCAATGCCCGTAAAGTTGACCGTCCGATCGCCGGGCTGTTGACCGACCTGAAACAGCGCGGGCTCCTGGACGATACACTGGTCGTCTTCGGGACGGAATTTGGCCGCTCGCCAACCGTGCAGGGCTCGGACGGCCGCGACCACAACCCGACGGGATTCACGATGTGGTTCGCCGGCGGCGGAATTCGTGGAGGCATGTCCTACGGCTCGACTGACGATTTCGGCTTATTCGCGATCGAAGACATCGTGACGATCAACGACTTCCACGCCATCATCCTTCACCTGCTGGGCCTGGATCACACGCGTCTGACGTACCGCCACGCGGGCCGCGACTTCAGGCTGACCGATGTCGGCGGTCGGGTCCCGCCTGAAATCCTCGCCTGAGCCGAATAGCTGAGCGATGCCGTGGGCCACCGGCCCCATTGAGTGAAAGATTCAGCCCAGTATTTGACGTTTTGTGGAGTCGAATTGAGTCCCGACCGTGTAAATGCTGGCTGACCAATTGTGATGCGCATGAAGGAATGTTATGGCATAATTCCTGGATCAGCTCGGACGGCCAGTGATAGATTTATTGGATGTCGAAAAGCCGTGAATCAACTGCGCCGCGTCGGGGTGGTAATATTTGAGCACCCGCCCAGAGCCCGCGTTTCCAACTTGTTCATCACCAGACCCAGCAGACGTTTCATGTTCAGCTCCTTCGCTTGGCGTATCCAGACGGCC
>CAZITS010000456.1:0-5136 GCA_964542185.1 uncultured Pirellulaceae bacterium | reverse complement strand
GTATGAGCCTTTCGGATGAAGAGCGCCGTGCGTTTGAGAAGGAACTGAAGCAGGCAGAAGCGGAAGGCAGCGAGGGGATTTCTACCAGTTTCAGCGAGCTGATTCGTGAGATCGAAGCTGCGTTAGGGCGTGCTCTGACTGATGAGGATGGTACACCGCTGGCGGGCGATCAAGACCCGAAATTTATTGCTGAGCGGGCGATCGGATTCCAGTTGCAGTCAATTACAGGCAATATGCGCAGCGCCTCCAAGATCAAGGATGTTGAACAGATCTACCGCGCTAAATGGCCCGAAGTCGAAGAGGCGATTGATGCCCGCGATCGGACGCTGAACAGTATGAAGCGGGGCGATGAGCTTCGCAGTGGCGTGTTGCAGATGGTCAAGGTTTACATCGCCACCAAGCGTGTTATTTCCGTCGGCGATAAGATGGCTGGCCGCCATGGTAACAAGGGTGTGATCGCCAAGATCTTACCCGAAGAGGACATGCCCTATCTGGAAGATGGCAGACCGATCCAGATTATGCTGAACCCCCTCGGTGTTCCGAGCCGGATGAATGTTGGACAGATTCTGGAGACGCACCTGGGGTGGGCTGCGGCCGCTGGTGGTTATCAGGCCGTTACGCCAGTGTTTAATGGTGCCTCTGAAGAAGAAATCAATCAATGTCTGGCAGATGCCGGCCTGGCATCGTACGGCAAGTCCCAGTTGTTGGATGGACGAACGGGTGAGCCATTGGAACAGGAAGTGACCGTTGGCTACATCTACATGCTCAAGCTGCACCACCTGGTGGATGAAAAGGTCCACGCTCGGAGCACGGGTCCGTATTCGTTGATTACCCAGCAACCGCTCGGTGGCAAGGCCCGATTTGGTGGACAGCGGTTCGGCGAAATGGAAGTATGGGCACTGGAAGCTTATGGTGCCGCCTACATCCTGCAAGAGCTATTGACGGTCAAGAGCGACGATGTCGAAGGCCGTACCAAGATTTATGAATCGATGGTCAAGGGTGAGAACACACTGGAAGCCGGAACACCAGCCAGTTTTGATGTTCTGACCAATGAGATTCGAGGATTGGCTTTGAATATGCAACTGGAAAAACGGCGGATTTAAGAGTTTATCGGCGGGGTCTGCACCGGGTAGGCCTGAGAGACTGCTGGCGTCGAGGACGCCAGCGCAACGAGTTGAGATTGAGATCAACGGCAAAATCAAGAATTCCAGGGGAGAGTCGTTCCAGGTCGACGCACGTGTTGTCCTGTACAGCTTTTCCTTTTGTGTGAATTGCTTCCGAACTCGCAAGGAGCAAGGGCTATGACCAGTGGCGACACGTCCTACGACCGCATTAACGATTACGCATCGGTCAAGATCAGCCTGGCCAGGCCGCACGACATTCGCAGCTGGTCGTTCGGTGAGGTGAAAAAGCCGGAAACGATCAACTACCGGACTTATCGCCCGGAAAAGGATGGTCTGTTTTGCGAGCGGATTTTTGGCCCGGAAAAGGACTGGGAGTGTGCCTGTGGCAAATACCGGGGCATGAAATACAAGGGAATGATCTGTGATCGTTGCGGTGTCAAAGTGACACACTCAAGGGTTCGTCGCAAGCGAATGGGACACATCGAACTTGCGGCGCCGATTGTTCATATTTGGTTTTTCAAGGCCATGCCGAGTCGCCTCGGTAATCTGCTTGACATGAAGACGTCGAGCCTTGAGAAGGTGATCTATTTCCAGGACTACGTCGTTGTTGATCCGGGCACTACCGAACTTGAAGCGCAGCAGCTGCTCACCGAAGAGGAATACCGAGCGGCACGCGCGCAATACGGTGACGGCAGTTTCGAAGCCGAAATGGGTGCCGAGGGAATTCGAAAGCTCTTGATGAACCTTGATTTGGTCCGTTTGTCCGAAGAGTTGCGGATTCAGCTGTCCGAAACCAAGTCCAAGCAAAAGAGTAAAGATCTCACCAATCGCTTGAAGATTGTCGAGTCGATCCGGGATAGCGACAACAAACCTGAGTGGATGATTTTGGACGTGATTCCGGTGATCCCACCCGACCTGCGACCTTTGGTGCTGCTGGACAGTGGGAATTTTGCCACGAGCGACCTCAATGATCTCTATCGCCGCATTATCAATCGCAATAACCGGTTGCGCAAGCTGGTGGATCTCAACGCGCCTGAAGTAATCATTCGGAACGAGAAACGAATGCTGCAACAGTCGGTTGATGCGTTGTTTGACAACAACCGATGTAAACGCCCTGTCTTGGGAAGCAGTAACAGACCGCTGAAGTCGTTGACAGACATGATCAAGGGGAAGCAGGGGCGTTTCCGTGAGAACCTGCTCGGTAAACGAGTCGACTACTCCGCACGTAGTGTGATCGTTGTTGGTCCCCGGCTTAAGCTGCATCAATGTGGCTTGCCGAAGAAGATTGCTTTGGAGCTCTATCAGCCTTTCATTATCCGTAAGTTGAAGGAGATGGGGCACGCCGACACGATCAAATCGGCGAAGAAGATGTTGGAACGCAAAGACGAAGAGGTATGGGATATTCTCGAGCAGGTGATTCAGAATCACCCGGTGTTATTGAATCGTGCACCCACATTGCACCGTATGGGTATTCAGGCTTTTGAACCAGTGTTGGTGGAAGGCAATGCAATCCATTTGCACCCGCTGGTTTGCAAAGGGTTCAATGCGGATTTCGATGGCGATCAAATGGCAGTCCATTTGCCGCTGTCGATCGAAGCCCAGGTCGAAGCCCACACGCTGATGATGTCGACGAACAATATTTTCAGTCCGGCGAACGGACGTCCCATTATGAGTCCGTCGCAGGACACCGTGATGGGTTGCAACTATGTCACGATCGAACTTCCCAATCGAAAGGGTGAGGGGACCAAATTTTCCACACTGGACGAAGCGGACCTCGCCTATTCGTTAGGGCGTATCGCTCTGCACGCGCCGATTCATGTGCGTCTTCCCGATAATCGAAGATTGAAGAGTGAAGACGATGCGTCGTCATCCGGTGGGCTGATCAAGACAACCTACGGTCGCATTATGTTCAATATGATGCTGCCCGAGGGCATGGACTTCTATAACTTGCCGCTCAAATCGGGCGACCTGGCGACAGTGATTTCCGATTGTTACCAGCGACTTGGACGCAAGGCGACCATTGAATTACTCGATCAAATGAACCGACTTGGGTTCCGGGAAAGTACCCGCAGTGGCCTCTCTTTCGCCACCGACGACCTGGTGACGCCGACGTCGAAAGAAAAGTACATCGGTGATGCGGAAAAGAATGTGCTGCGTTACAAGAAGCTTTACGAGCGTGGGGTCATTACCAATCAAGAACGCTACAACGCGGTGCTCGATACCTGGACGCATGCTCGTGAAGTCATCACCGGTGAGATGATGGACGCGATGCAATCCGACGATCGTGGTGGTAACGGTTACGTGAACCCCGTGTTCTTGATGGCGAATTCCGGTGCCCGTGGCGGGGTCGAACAAATTCGACAATTGGCCGGGATGCGGGGTTTGATGGCCAAGCCGACCGGGGAGATTATCGAAACGCCCATTAAAGCGAATTTCCGGGAAGGTCTGACTGTTCTGGAATACTTCAGTTCCACGCACGGGGCGCGGAAAGGTCTGGCCGACACTGCGTTAAAGACGGCAGATTCGGGCTATTTGACCCGGAAACTGGCAGATGTTGCTCAGAATGTCGTGATCACAATGGAGGACTGCGGTACGACGCAGGGGCTCACCAAGGGAGTGATCTATCGTGGTGAAAAGGTCGAAGTGCGGCTCGCTGATGCGGTTAACGGTCGTGTCAGCCGGAAGCCGATCGTCAATCCTGTGACAGACGAGGTGATTGTTGCAGAAAATCAGATGATCGTGCCGGAGATTGCCCGCAAGATCGAAGAACTTGGTCTGGAACGGATTCAAGTACGTAGTCCGATGACCTGCGATGCACCACTGGGGATTTGTCGCGCCTGCTATGGCATGGATATGTCAACCGGAACAATGGTTGAAGAAGGAATGGCCGTTGGGATTATTGGCGCGCAGTCGATTGGTGAACCCGGGACGCAGTTGACGATGCGGACGTTTCATATTGGTGGTGTTGCGGGTACGGCGTTGGAAGAGAACGAAGCGAAGTCGAAGAAAGAGGGCGTCATCCATTTCACCCGCGTACGTTCGGTCAAGAATGACGATGGCAAAGCGATTGTACTCACTCGCAATGGTGAAATTTCGATTTTGGATCCGAAGGGCCGCGAACTCGAGAAACACGAGATTCCCAACGGTGCTGAGCTGCTCGTTGAGGAAGGCCAGGAAGTCAAGGCTGGCGCGACCCTCTGCCAGTGGGACCCCCACAGTATTCCGATTCTCGCAGAGGTAACTGGAAAAGCCCGCTATGAAGACGTTGTCGAAGGTGACACGATGCGCGCGGAAAAGGATCCCAGTGGACACGTCCGCAAGATGATCGTGGATCACAAAGGCGAACTCCATCCGCAAATCGTGTTGGAAGATGCCGACGGCAAACCACTGGATGTCTATTATCTGCCTGAGCGGGCTCACTTGGAGGTGGATGAGGGCTCCCAGGTTTCCGCAGGTTCGATTCTGGCCAAGACGCCACGTGACGCGGCCGGCGTGAGTGATATCACGGGTGGTCTGCCTCGTGTCACAGAAATCTTCGAGGCACGCAAGCCCAAAGATCCCGCGGTCATCGCCGAAATCGACGGTGAGGTAGAGATCCTGCAAGAGAAGAAACGTGGCAAGCGGTCGATTACAGTCCGCAGCGAATCCGGCATGGAACGCGAGCATCTGGTACCGCACGGCAAGCGGTTCCTGGTGCACTCCGGTGACCAGGTATTAGCCGGACAGGCACTGATCGACGGGCCGTTGGTGCCGCATGATATTCTGCGTGTTTCCGGAGAAGAGGCGGTGCAACAGTATCTGGTTCACGAAATCCAGCAGGTCTACCGAAGCCAGCGGGTCGAGATCAACGACAAGCACATCGAGATCATCATTGCCCGCATGTTGCGCAAGGTACAGATTGAGACGCCCGGAGATACCAGTTTGCTGTCGGGGCTGGTCGTCGATCGTTTTGAGTTCCGCGCCGTCAATAGAGCACTGGCCAAATGTTTGCGGATTACGGACAAGGGTGATA
>CAZITS010000455.1:0-5139 GCA_964542185.1 uncultured Pirellulaceae bacterium | reverse complement strand
ACGGCGGCAGAAGATCGTACCATGCGTTTTTGGCAACCCACGATTGGCCGAATGACTGCCAGGGTTGCGGACGCCTCATCCATGATCTACTGCAGAGCATCCACAGAGAGTATGAAGGTACTCTTCGTGACCAGGATGGACATGAGCATCCATGATGTTCATGCCATGATCCGCTCTGCCACTGCGCGTGGCAAAGCCCATGTTATTCGGCGTCAACCACGCGCAAGTACAGGCCCCAGGGGTAGATGTCTGACGAGACGTGGGTGTGAGTGGCCTTCACCACGATGGCATTGTTTCCGGCTTTCAGGTTGACCTTAATCGCATACTTGTCCGGGAAGTCAAAATTCTCGCCATTCTTGGAGAAGACCTCTTTGCCGTTGACGTACACCCTGAAGAGGAAAAAGCTGTCCATGAGCAGCTTGGCCTTCATGGCCCGCGGCGCATTGTAGGTGATGCCTGCGTAGCCATAAGACAGCTGCCAGTTTCCCTTCTTGTCGGCAAAGGCCTGCTCCAGGTTCAGGAACCCGCCGTGGGGGCTCTCATAATCCCACCACTGGGCTTGCTTTCCGTCTGCTCGTTTCACGGAGGCACTCAAGGAGCTCACCGGCTCAAAGGGATCGCGGCCGCGATGGCCGTTGCGGTCGCTGTTGTCAAAGGGGCCCAGCAACCTCCAGCGGGTGGCAAAACCCATCTCATCGGGGAATTTCTCCGCCAGGGGTTTCATACGCAAGGCCCGCGCTCTGAACCGGGCGTCGTTGGCGGCAATGTAACCGTGTGCATCCAGCTCGTTGATCACCTGGTCCATGCGGTCAAAGGCCGCCACAGCGGCTTTGTAGCGGTGCTCCCGAGCCCCCTCCAGCCAGGCCTCCAGGTAACGCTGGCTCATATCCACCATCTCGACTCGTTTCTGATAAGGCTGCTTGCCCGTCACCAAAGACATGGCCTTGTCCAAATTCTTCCGTGTCTGATCGACAATCTGGGGGCTGAAGATTTCGTGGTAAAAGTTGACGCCTGCGCCAATGCGGCTCGTGTCCGGATGCGTGGACTCGCTCGCCCGGGCCAGTTCCAGGTAGTAACTTTCCATGGGCTCAGCGGCGGGCCCAAAGAAGGCTTTGCACATATCTCGCAGCACCTCTTCCGGGTTCCGGTCCGGGTCCACCTTCATACGCCGGGCCATGTAGTGGTTGATGTACCAGGAGGCCGAGACCGTCGAGCCGGCCATGGTGGCATCCGAGAAACTGCCCTGAATACCGAGATGCTTGAGTTGGTGCTGCAGTGAGCGTCCCATGTCCATGTAGGTTGGGCAAGGCAGTTCGCCGATCCAGTGAATGGGATCGTACTCATAGGTATAGATGTTGGGGGTCAGTTCACGCCAGCGGCGCACAAGGTCATGAAAGTCGGAGCTGGGGCAATTGGCCGTCGGTGTCACGTGGGTCAGGCAGTGGCTGCTGCGACAGACGATGACGATCACGTTGTCCGCTGGTTTGACCTGCTGCGGTGGTTCGGCGTGGAGCGCATAGGCGAGGACGGCGACACGGCGATCAGGGAACTCCTCCTTGATGCCATTGGCTACGGCGTTGGCAAAGGTCACGACGCGATCGGTAACCAGAGGGACACCGCCAGACAGCGCGCCGGGCACATCCAAGGCGACGCAGTTGTCGCACTGGCAGAACCCCATCGTGTCATTGGGATCGATCGGGAAGGTGGCGGGCTTTGAGTCCCTTCGCAAATAGTCCCGGGCCACCTTTGTCATACGGGTGATAACCTCGGGGTTGGAAGTACAAAGCTGCTTCGGCGTGCGTACGCCCCCCAACAGGGAGAACCATTCGGGGTGCTCTGCGAAGTTGTCCTGGGGCGGGATGGCGTAAAACCAGTAGTGCTGGGCGTTGATCCAGTACTCCCAGCCCGCCATGTTGCGTCTGGACCACTTGGGCGACCGGCCGCTGCCCGGTACCTCGACGGCCATGTCATTGCGAGGTGAAAAAGAGGTCTTGCCCGCGGGGATGGTGAGTTTGTCACGTTGAGGGATACACTCGCCCAACTCACCGGGCAAGACCCAGCGACAACCCCAGTGATCAAGCAGGTAGTAGATGGCGTTGGCTAACCCGAGTTTGGTACAGGCCTGCAACCGTACCTCCTGCGGGCCGGCGATGATCTCAAAGCCCTGCATGGTTGGGGCGTCGTACCTGCTGACATTGGCCGGGTATTCCTTCAGCTCCAGCCTGAGTGGCCGCCGACCCTTGAGCGGAGTGCGAGGTAACGGCACGCCGGTCATACGCTCGTAGCAGGTTGATAAATCACCAATAGGTTCATTGAGCTGTAGTCGGAAGGCCTGCGTTTGGCTAAGGGCCTCGGCACCACTAAGGTCCAGATAACAGTGCGCCTGCCCGTTGGAGAAGACAACCATCTCGGGTCTTCTACCCTCCGCGCAGCATGGCACGGACGTACAGAATAGTGCAACGATGATCGTTCCTAAGCAGGCCAGTGTTCTGTGATCCATCCTACGTCTCTTTCATTTGCACGGGAGTGTCGCTGGGGTCAGGTGAGTTTTCCGTTTCAAGTCCAGGTTGAATTCACTGGCTTCTTGTTCTTCCGGCGGGATGATCAGGCACTGGAAATGGTGTTTCAAATCGACCATGCCCGGATTTTACCCAATCCACAACTCAACAACAGAGAAGTCGGTTGCGACGATGGATTCCTCGCAAAGCGGTGAGTCTCCTGGCGCTACCAGATCCCGCGTCCGACGATTCAACCGTTGGAAAAGATCCAAGCCGCGAGCACCAGCCAGCCTGCCAGGCTGGCGGTGCAAAACAATACCCACCAGGCAGTGTGTTTCCCCAGTTCTCGCCTGACAAACAAACCGTATATCAAAGGGCTGAGTGGAAATATTGCCGCATTCGCCAACCCCCATACCACGCTTTTGCGGAACCCCGCTATCACCCCCCACAGCCACCCGAAACCGTTCAGCAGCAACACAACCGGGAGAGCTACCAGCAGGCCAATGCGTGGCCCTGTAAACCACCCAAACAGCATCTTCAAGCCTTCCAACCCACTTCCCATCGTGTCGCCAGTATGTTCGCCGGCAAGTTGCGCCCGCACCGACTCGTGGCGTTTAGTGACAAAGAATTTCAGGGCGTGAACGTGCCCCGGACTGGACGCCTCAGCGATAGACTTCTCCAAAGCGTCAGCGGCTTTTGGCCCGTTCACATCGATCACCGGCCGCAGGAATGTCGCGCCCCTGTCAATCTGCGACAGCATCTTGTCTTGGGCGAACACGGTGCCCAGATACTCTCCCAGCAGTTCGCGGTAGCGCCTACGGTGGCGAGGGATCTTCAAGACTCGCTCAATCAACGCGTGCCCGCCGGTCTGGGGATGTTCGATACTGAGATTGCGCCGCGATTGAGGCGTCCCCCCCATGTCCTGAGCCCCGAACGAGATATCCAAATCCCAAGGAAGAAAATGAAACTGGTTGGATTTGGGCTCGAGGTAAATGTAGTAATTCTGGCTCCCTCCGAGGAAACTATCGAGATTGCTCAACAGGACATTGACCGCCAGGAATCTAAGAAATTGCTCCGCGTCGACAAAGTTATCAAATCCCTCCGCGAAATCCTCATCCGAGCCTTTGTTGATCAGCCTCGCGAAATCGATCACTCGGCGCTGTTGCATTTCCGTAGCGGTGGTCTTCGGTACATACGCTTTTTCATAGGCAGCCCATTCTTCCCCTAAATACCGAAATACGCGGAACGTGCTCGGCTTCAGCAGGAGCCCCTTGGAGTCGCCATACCGATTTTTCAAGAAGCGTTTATCCACTTGCTCCACGATCGTGTAGAGCCCCAATACTTTGCTCCGCTGCGGGCCTATCTGAAGTGAGACGCGGGCGAAACCCGTGCGGGAACAGAACACACCCGCCTCTCGAAACAGGTCATAGGAGAGCGCTTCCCGCAGCATCGATGGATCGCTCAAGCTGTTGTTGAGATTCAGTTTCTTGAGGCCGCGAAACAACACCCCTTTACGATATTCGCTGAAGTCGAGTTTGAACGAATATTTACCCGTACGATGCCCTCCGATAAAGCTTCCATTCCCCTTGAATCGAATGCCGATACCGCTCATCGTGACGCCATCGATGACCGCGTCGCCCTGCCCGTACTGGTGGTCGACGCCAAAATAGCCCGCCAACCCACGTCTCGATGATTTCTCACTGTGGAAATCGCCGCCAAAAATGGCATCGACCATCGCCCCACGAAAAGCTGCGCCGACTGCCGCATCATCGAGGCGCGTTCCCGCGGGCGGCTGAAGTTTCGCCCACTCCTCATTGGACAGCCGCAGGTTCACGTCAATGACCCGATCCATACCAAACAACGTGTCAGCGTCGCTAACCGCCTTTGGATCCGCTGTGGTCGCTCCTGATCCGTCCACAATACTGCTCTGCGGTCGCGCTGACGGATCCGCTCTGCGCGCCAAATCGCGAGGTTCTTGCGCACGACTCGTGTGCCCCACAACCGGACAGATAGCCAGCAGAACCCAAGCGACAACGCGTCCCACCGCTTGCGGCGTCAGTTGCGGAAATGAGCGGGCACGGCAGAGGCAATATGAATCGGCGCAGAGCAGGTACATCACCCCATCGTCCTGCGCTACCGCTTGCGAGTCAAGAACTCACATCCGGCTGCCCAGCAGCCTCTCCCCGTCCAATGAACCACTGCTGATCACACCAATCGTCAGCGGACTTCGTCCGCCTGACAGCGTCTCCACCAACTGCACTAACTCCCGTGGGATCGGGCGATGGCTGGCAGAGGTTTCCGGGAAAGACGTTTTCCCGAGAGCGGAGCGAAGGCGGCCCACCATCACACCAGTCTCGGCCACACGCTGTGCGGCCGAAGCGGGTGCTCACCTCGTCGTGCTGGATGATGGGTTGCAGAATCCCGCCTTGGAGAAGGACCTATCGTTGCTTGTGATTGACCCGTCTAACGGGATAGGAAACGGCCGTATCCTACCGGCAGGACCTCTACGTGAGCCGCTCCCACGAGCCCTCGAACGTGTCCAAGCGGTGATTGTTTTGGACGGCGACGGCACAGGCCAGTACGGCAACTGGCCACAGATCATCGGTCAATTGCGCCCGGGATTGCCAGTAATTCGCGCCCG
>CAZITS010000454.1:4067-5145 GCA_964542185.1 uncultured Pirellulaceae bacterium | reverse complement strand
GTGGGCAAGGGACGCGTCTCGGGTTTGGTCATGCCAAAGGGTTATTCCCTATCGGTCCTATTTCAGACCGCCCACTATTCCAGGTACTCATCGACCATTTGATCGCGGTTCGTAACCGGTACCACACGGCGATTCCTCTATTCGTGATGACCAGTCCGGCCACGCACGAAGAAACAGTGGAGTTTCTGGCGGCACACGACCGTTTCGGATTACCTGAAGATGATTTGTTCCTGTTCTGCCAGGGCACCATGCCGGTCCTTGATTCCCGTACCGGACAGATCCTGCTGGAACAACGCGACCGCCTCTGTCTCAGTCCCGATGGACACGGTGGGATTCTAGAAGCGTTTGCACGCACAGGTTGCCTGGCGGAAGCTGCCCGCCGTGGAATTGAACACCTGTTCTACGCACAAATTGACAATCCGTTAGTACAGGTCTGTGACCCGTGGCTGATTGGTTGCCACCTGCAGGCGAATTCGGAAATGACAACCCAGGTGATTCGCAAACAAGCCCCTTTGGAACGGGTCGGAAATGTCGTTTCCATCGATGGGCGTCTGCAGATTATTGAATACAGCGACCTCTCTGCCGACAGTGCCCACCAGACTGCTCCGGATGGCACCTTGAAATTGTGGGCTGGGAACATCGGGGTGCACATCTTCCAACGGCAATTCCTGGAACGAATGGCAGTTTCCAACGATGGATTGCAATTCCATCAGGCTTTGAAACAAACCGCATACTGTGACCGTCAGGGACGTCACGTCACACCGACGCAACCCAATGCGATCAAGTTCGAGAAGTTCATTTTCGACCTGCTACCAGCTGCCCAGAACGCCATCGTCGTCGAAGCCAGTCGCAACACCAGTTTCGCTCCCGTCAAGAATGCGGATGGTGAACCCAAAGATACGCCCGCAGAGGCCAAACAGAGGATGCTCGATTTGTACGCAAACTGGGTCGCTGCCGCCAAAATCCAAATGGCAGAAAACACGCAAATCGAAATCAATCCCCGCTTTGCTCTGGATGCCCAGGAACTGGCAAGCCGCATCCCACCGGGACACTGTTTCTCAGGAAACGTCTACCTGGG
>CAZITS010000454.1:0-3967 GCA_964542185.1 uncultured Pirellulaceae bacterium | reverse complement strand
ACGACCAATCGACGGTATTCGATACGCGCCCAGTTCTCGTGGAAATGAAGCCCTGAAAACCCAAACGAACGTCCCCCATCCGGCCGTTGCCACGCCCAGCAAACCATTTCGCGACGACCATCAATGGGCACCGTCAGCAAAGGGGTCGGAGGGACCGCAGATCGCACTCGTTTCAAGCGGTAATAGAATTCATCCCGGATGTCGAAGTCTTTGATTCCCGAGGTAACCGGGTGGGCTGGCCTGGTGATCTGGGCCAGCCGCTGGACTACTTGATATTTCCGATCTTGTCCGCCATGACACGCACCAAATAGCTGCAAGAAACGATCGATGTAGTTTGCCGGCCGAGTACCCATTCCCCAATGCAATACGACCAGGCCGCCTTGGCGCTGTGCCAGTTGGGCAAATGCTTGAAATCGACGGGAATCCTCCTGTATCCACTTCGCGCCTTCGGAGAGAAACAACACGACACCATCCGCCTGGCGAATCAGGTCCGGCCCCTCGGGCCAGCTTCCGTCTGCGCTGGCAACACGCAGTTTGATACCAGGATGACTTTCCAGGCAGCGGGCCACCACACGCACTCCTGCGCGATATTCGTGGGTCAAGCGAGGATGTCCATCTGGCCCTTGCCCTAACAGAAGCAGCTGCTTTTCCGCAGCGTTTGAGACCAGGCTCGTCATCGAGCAGATGACCAAAGGCACCATCCAGAAAGGTGTCCGCTGCATCTGTCCTGCCCCGCGGTGTATCTCGTCTGACTCGTCCCAATTTCCGCATCTACTGCGCTGCCTGCAACGTGTCTGCTGCCAATACACCCTATCCCCCCAACCGTGACGACACCAGACCGGGCAACATGATTTACCGTTCCCCAGACACTCTCAGGCCAAATCGTCTCTACCGTGAAGAATTTTCTCACCGCCTCTTTTGTCGTTCGCCATGAGTGGTATTCTGGAGGGCTTGGCGGTTTCGACCTGACCCGCCATCAGACATGGATAAACCCCGAAACTTCCGAGGACACTCTGCGCACAGTGACCTGCGCAGATCGGCAAACACCTGGTCCTCGGTTCTATCGCCACGACTGCCGCGCGCAACTGGCCAGGACCCCGCAACGATGGATGATCGACCTTCGACCGATACCCAACCGCACGTTCGTATAGATGAAGACGCACTCGCGGATACGACTTTTCAGGAAAATGAGTTGCTAGACACGGAGTCCCAGCCATTTGTAGGCCGTTGGCACCGTCTGGTTAGTACCACGAATTGGGAAAAAGGACGCATCATTCATGAGTGGCGACAGGCACTCATCGCATCCGATCAACCGACGCGCGAATACTCGGATGAAGCATGGGCCCAACGCGTGGGTGGCGTTACTGGACAGCACACGGGACGGCTCCGGCGTGTTTTTGACCGATTCGGTGATGTCCATGAGAGTTTTCAGGGACTCTGCTGGAGTCACTTTCAAGCGGCCTTGGATTGGAACGATGCTGAAATGTGGTTGGAAGGAGCGGTGCAAGACCAGTGGTCGGTCAATCGCATGCGAAATGTTCGCTGGGAAACTCTTGGTCAACCGGATGGCCAGCAGCCAGATCCTGCCGATGTCGTCACTGGCGACGTAGACGAAGACTTTGCGGCAGAACCAACGCAGGCAGATGCCACCCCCACAGCGAGTGTGACCCCTACCTACGCTGACGTTCAGTCGAGCCCTGAAACGAAAGCCCGCGCTACCGATGAAACGGACGCGGACGTGATCGCATTTCCGGATCCCGAAGGTGAACCAGGCAGTACGATTTACTCGGATGCTGAAGAACGGGCCACGATCGAATTTGTGCGTCCCTTTGAAAACATCAAGGACCTGCCTGAAGATCTTGCCGACGCCTTTGAAGCGTTCAAGCTGGCAATCCTGCAACACAAGACAATGGACTGGCAGGAGATCTCGCGCGAAGACGTATTGGCCAGTCTGGACGCCTTAAAGGAACTGGCCAGCACTCCGACTCCGGATGAAGCTCCGTTCTGACGCCACCGTTACCTTACAAATCACGCTGTGGGCCAGGTTTCCCTGGCATGTGAACGTAATCGCGCCCTCTTTCTGGGACAAAGCACCTGGTCAATAATCGATGGCTGGCAGACGATTGCGCTGCGCACGACTCAGGAGATAACTATGGCTGACTTTGAAATCCGCACCATGCGTGCAGCAGATCGCTGGGAAGTCGCAGAACTCATCTACATTTCGATTAACCACTGGTACCTCACACACGGGCAGGCTGCCATCTTTCAAGGAGGTCCAACGGTCACCGATATTTTTTTTGACGTGTACGAGGCACTTGACCCGGGCTGTGGAATCGTCGCGGAAGACCGACATACCGGTCGTTTGCTAGGTTCTTGTTTTTATCATCCTCGACCTCACCATGTTTCGCTGGGAATCATGAATGTCCACCCGAACCATTTCGGGGCCGGTGCTGGAAAAGCGTTATTGGAACACATTATCGCGATTGCACGTGAGGCGAAACAACCGCTGCGTCTGACACAAAGCGCACTCAATCTGGACTCCTTTTCACTCTACAACCGAGCTGGCTTTGTACCGCGTCACGCCTACCAGGATATGTTCCTGGAAGTTCCGGAAACGGGTTTAGGAGAACCGGTTACAGGGCACGTTTGTGTCCGACCAGCCCGCGACGACGATGTACCGGAAATCGCCAGACTCGAAATGGATATTAGCCACATCACACGAGAAAAAGATTATCGCTACGCGATCGATAATCAGGACGGACACTGGCGAATCTGTGTCTATGAAAACGAGCAACACGGCATCGATGGGTTTCTCATTTCCTGCGGGCACCCGGCAATGAACATGATTGGTCCCGGTGTCTCGCGAACCGAAACGCAGGCGGCCGCCATGATCTGGCACGAATTCAACGCCTATCCCGGTCGCAGTCCGGTAGTCCTGATCCCGGTGCAAGCAGCGGAACTCGTGCGCACGATGTACTCCTGGGGCGCACGCAACTGCGAGCTGCACTTCTGCCAGGTGCTGGGCGAATTCCATCCCTTTGAAGGTGTGAACTTACCGTCGTTCCTGCCGGAAACCGGTTAAACCAGGAAGCTTTCATCCTCCGCCAACTGCGGGAATCGACGTATTCGCCCTTTGCTGGCCACAGTCAGCAGAACACTCGATTTCCGCAGAGACGAGGTTGTTCTGAATCACATTGTGCAGGCTGGATCCGAACACGCGCACCGATTTGGCCATCTGCGAATCAGCGCGCAGCTCGGTGATCGTGTTATCCGAAATGCGACAACCGACCGAATCACGCACGGCAATACCAAGAGTACGGCTATCCAGCACCTGATTGTTGGCAATCCCCAGGGCGCGACATTCGCGCACAGACACAGCGCCCTCCTCTTGATGACAATCATTGATGACATTTCCGGATATCATTCCCCCCGTGCAACGCAACAGCGAAATCCCATCCCGAGAAGTGCTCTGCCAGTTGGCTGGACGAGTCGCAATCGTATTGCCACTGAGCACAGCAGTATGGCAATCAGCCAGGAAAATATTGCGGCGTGTGCCTGCGTAGATCGTGTTGCCTGTAATGCTAATTCTGACACCATCGGTGATCACCACATTTTGATCACGACTCCCTAGCACATTACCTGTTACGGTGACCAATCGAACTGCCGTCCCCGTTCCATCTTCTTTGCCCAGTACAAGCACGTTCGCACCCGGAGCCTCGCGTGTGGCCTGCAGGGTGTTTCCACTAATGGTGTACTCGCTGATAATTCCTTCGGGTGCCGAGAGGACAATTTCTCCGGACTGTTGTGGATCACGGTTCCCGCCGTAGCCCGAGTTGTATTCAATATCATTCCCGGTGATCTGAATGTTGTGCACATCGCCGTTGTACTGATAGATCCCGGCCCGCTTGCAATAGCTGATGTGGTTGCCCGTGATAATCACCTGATGCAGATTGCAATGATCGAAAAA
>CAZITS010000453.1:0-5151 GCA_964542185.1 uncultured Pirellulaceae bacterium | reverse complement strand
CCCTTGCCAAAAACCGACAGGCGTCCCGGCACGCGTCCATCGATTGCCAGGTTGTAGTATTGCGTTTCGTTCTCGGCCGTTCCCTGTGGCTCGACGCGCAGCTGCAGCCATTCGTGAAACCGGCCTCTGGGCATACCCGCCGGCAAGATCACCTTGACCCGCCAGCCGCACTTAGCCCCGTGGACCTTGCGTGCCTCGTCGTCCAACGGCCTGACTTTCCAATCGAGACCTGCCAGCGAAGTTTTGGCCGTGGAGAGACGGAAGTCGTCCCAGACTTGCGAGAAGAAGACTACGCTCTGCTCGGTGGGCTCATCCGTTGCGATCGCATCCAAGTTGAGCGCATTGGGGACCACGCCCAGAAGTTGTCGAACTTGTCCTTCGATCTGCAAATAGACTCGCGGCCGGGACGGATCGTTCGTGAAGATGGTCGCGCTGTGCGCGAAGACGGGATCGCGGCCGGAGTTCCACTCCAGTCGGATATAGCCGGCCTTTCCAGGTGGAAGCTCTTTTTGTGCGACATCACTAATCGTGCATTGGCACGTTGTCGGGCCCTTTCGCAGCTGCAATGGGCCTTCACCCTCGTTGCGGATGCAAAAGGTATGGCTCGCCATCGTGAGCGGATCCAGGCGGCCGAAGTTGTAGGTTGCGTCTTCGACAACCACCTTGGGACGCAAGCCCGACGTGGTAGGAGTCGGCTTCTCTTCGTCGACCTGCTCATTGTCGCCCGCGACGACACGGTCGCCATCAAATTCCATCGGGCGGTCGGGGTCTTGCCAATGCCGATACACAAAACCACTTGATGCCGTCAGGGCGCCAATGATGACGGCGACGACGGCGACGCTGCCAAGACCGGTCCAGAAGATTCGTAAGGGGGTCATCGTTTTGCAGGGTGGCTAAAGTCAAGAAAAGCGAGTGCGGGGCCGAAGCCCCTGGGGGATCGCTGGGGATCTGTTGTGCCGAACTGGAAGCGACCAGCGCTCCTTACACTCGCTGTCTAATCAACTCTCTCAGGCCGTCGTCACTTACGGACCAAACGAGCTTTCAAACTCCGATCGCTTCTGCAGGTTGATCAAGAAGATCCCTGAGAACATGCGCCCGGGGCTCAATTCAACCTGGCTGTCGCGATAGCCGATGCGGGCGTAGTCGTCGTCGGTCAGGTTGTTGGGAACGGGAAAACCGGGGTTGAGGAATTTGTCGTCGTTGAGGTCGCTGAACTCCTGCACGCTGCCGTCTGCCATCAGGATGTTGCAGCTGGCTTGCGTGCCACCACCGTGCACGGCATACCAGTCACGCGTGTCTTGCAGGTACGTTTCGTTCCCACCAGCACCCGTAGCCGGCGGAATACTGTTGTTGCGCTCAGAATCGGCTTGGACATCCAAGCGAGCGCCGACGGCGGCCATCAGCTGAATCGACTGGCCATTCCAGTAAGCGGGACCGTCGTTGAACGCTTCACTGAGCAGCTCACCGCGCTGAACAAACGTCTTCTTCTCACTGCTGCCATTGGCGAATGGATCGGCCGTCGTCAAGTCATTGAGCAGCTGGGGACCGTAGCCAAACGCCGCCTGGGCGATCGCTTCGTCGATGTCACCAGGAGCCGCATCGCCCAACAGAGCGATCTTGGAGGCCAGCACGGGACCCGCGCTAACCACTTTTGCGGTTAGCGGCCCGGTCGTCGAGTTGACACCCTTGAGGCCTTGGCCGGCGACGTCGCCATTCGTCATCAGGCGGGCGGGACTGGTCGTGGCATCAAAGCCGAACTTGGGCGATGTGCGGACGAGGTGCCAACCGGCTGCGTAGTTGCTGTTGTAGCCGTTCTCCAGAAACCAGCGTGCGACGGCCGCAGCTCGTTCCGGTCCATCGTCAACCGTGGAGGCAAAGCCGTCGGCGGCCGTACCACTACCGACGAGATTGGCATTACCGGGCCAGTGCGGGCGAGCACAGAAGCCGGAAGCCAAGCGGGCGGGATCTGCGCCGTCTTTGGCGTCGGTGCTGATGATGTTCTTGCCCCACAAGTCGTTGAGCTTTTCCGGACCCTTGAGCGGGTTCGTCGGGCACAGCATGCGGTTCGCGTCGACCGCGTTGATGTTGACGATGTCGGCGACCCATCCCCACGTGTCCATGCAGCCGTCGCGACGGAAGTCGCTGGCACCGGTGCAATAGCGGGCCTGCGGGTCGCGGTCGGCAAACATATGCATTGCCAAACCAATTTGCTTCAGGTTGTTTTTGCACTGCGTGCTGCGAGCGACCTCGCGGGCTCGCAATACGGCGGGAAGCAACAGTGCGATCAGCAGGCCGATGATGGCGATCACCACCAACAGCTCGACGAGGGTGAACGCCCTGCGTTTCGATGTTCGTTTCATTGCCTTCTCCTGTTCTCCAAATACGTTGTTCGATGGGTCATGGATTAGTGGTATCTTTGCTCTACTTCAGCGTTCTAATGATTTTCTCCCTTCCACCTCCTTTCGTCGCGTCTCCGGCAGCTGAGTCGAGGTGCGGGTGAGCGCCCCGAAAATTTGCGCGAGTGTTCGTTAGGCGGGGTGTCAAAAGTGACCGCGTGGCCATTGGCGTGATTAGCGTTGGTATTTGGCATTCAAGCTGTGCATGCTGGCAAATTCTTTGGGATCCAATTCCACGTCGTTGTCGACGAAGCCGCTGCCGTCGATGGCGTCGAAGCCGTTATTGAGGAATTGGTCTTCGTTGTTGTCGTCGACGTTTCGGACACTTCCGTCGGCGAAAAGGATGTTGCATTTTCCACGATGCACCGGATTGAAACCGCGATAATCCTGGAGCGTGATCCTGTTCCACACGGCCCAAGCTTCCCTCGGATTCACCCCCGGTGCAAACGACGGAACTTGCAGCGTGTCCGTTCGCGCCGGGCCGCTGGTGTACGACTGCACAACCTGCTCGCCCGCTCCGACGTCGCCGATGCCCTGCGAGAGAATCCCGATGGACGAGCCGTCGCCCAGTAGCGGGATAAAACTGGCGGGCGTCTTGGCCCGATCGATCCTGGCCAGCGTAAGTGGGCCTCGTGTTGAGTTGCGACTTTTGATGCCGATACCGCAGCCGGCCGTCGCTTCCCGCAAGTTACCATTGCGGTCCAGTAGCGGCTCACCCCGAACCATGTACCAGCTCGCGGTGTAGTTGGTGTTGTAGTGGTTTTCGTAAATACGTTCCTGAATCAGCAAGCGACGTGGTTCGCTTCCCGGTGACAAGCTATCGACAACGATTTGTCGGCAAGGATTGACGACGGGAGTTCCGTCGGGTGCCACGTGAGGCTGGCTGCCCAGCCGATCGACGCATGTATCCGTCGCAAAGTCGATGGGAGCCGCGGTGTCGATGTTCAAAAGCTGGTTGTAGACTTCGCTGATCCGGTTCGGATTGGAAGGACATAGCATTCGGCCAACCGCCACTTGATCGTTGACGAGGTCCGCCACCCAACCCTTTTCGGTAACCGCGCCGTCCGCTGCCCAGTCCCAAGCTCCGCTGGTGATCTTTCCATGGTTGCGGTCCGCCCACGCCATCATGGCCAAGCCAAGCTGTCGCAAATTGTTTTGGCATGTTGCCTGCCGTGCAGATTCGCGCGCCAAATTAATTGCCGGGAGTAACAGTCCAATGAGCAGACCGATGATGGAGATGACCACTAGCATCTCGATGAGCGTGAAACCGCGCCTGGCTATTCGCCGACCACCGTCGCCGCTCGCAACGGCTTCATTTTTGTGCATTGCAAATACTCCGTCGTAGGAAACGGGCGAGCGCTTCACAGCGCTCGCAGCCACATCTTTCGGCTGCAGTATTTACCAATCGTTTGAAGATCAGATGAAGGGGGTGTGTCGCTCGAATGGTCGTTCGGTGTAGAACGGATTACGGCGGTCTAAAGAAAATGTGTGTGCCGTATGAGGATCATGTGAAGCATCGTCGGCTCGGCACGGTGTGCCCGCGTCATTTGGTCTCGCCGATCAGTGTGTAAGTTCGCTTTTTTGCAACCGTGCGCGCAGCGGCGAGGGCAAGCTGTGCTGCAGGGACACCGATGCTGCAGAGAACGACACAGTCGCGAGCCGTGACCGCCGGGTTATGTCCTCTCGGCGGAGGTGCGGCGTCACAACTCGTGTGGCGATGCCACAAAGCGTATGGCACTTGCAGGACGAGGAAATTTTCTCGCGTTTTCGGGGGTATTACGGGCCTGGTGACACGCTCCGAACCCCATCGGAGCCTTTAGCGCGCATCGATCCGCACGGACGGCATACATAACCCTGGGGTGGACGTTGCAATCGCCCCTCACACCCGACCATCCCCATCACCAGCAGCAGACGCAGCAGACGTTTCATGTTCAGCTCCTTCGGTTGGCGTATCCAGACGGCAGTAACATAAAGCCCACCGCGTGCAAGAGGGGTGTTTCATTTGCGGGAAATCCGTTTGCAGCCCCGTGCGAGGCAAAACGGCCGGTTGCTGCAGCGCATTCCGCAGTGTTTTTTCGAAGTGGCCGTCGGTGACCTGCAGGTAGTGCTTTTGGGCGACTGCCGGACTGTTGCCGATTCAGGAACACACGACGTGGATCGGATGTTGGGTTTCCAGTTCCGTCTGCCGACTGGCCCTCAGGTTGTGGAAGATCCTCGGCCACGGTTTGAGTCCGGCCCGTTTGACAATCCTCCCCAGTTGGGTCCCGAGGTTTCCTCTTCGCCGATTGGTGATGACGAACTCGGCCCCTACTTCGGCATGTTCAAACACTTCTTCAAGGAACGGCCGCAACTATTCGCCGGCGGGCCGAGGTACGGCAGTGAACGAAAGGGAAGGTCCCATCGTAGCCCTTTCAAACTCCCTTGCGCAAACACGAAACCCTGAATGTGTGCCAAAGCTACCATCCCAATTGTTGGTCCTTACCAGCCAGTCGATCCTGCCGGCCGCAAGAGCCTTGTTGAGTATAGCCTTGGGGATGGTGAACTCGAGAGGACCCTTGCCGTGCTTTGCCGTTGAATACGTCAACTCGGAAACCAGCGTATCCGTGTGGGCATAGGGACTGCCGGCGGCCCACGGTTCTCCAGGTGCCTTGCCGTTGTACGACGCCAACATCTCGACCCAGTCGCCATCTTTCGGATCCATCGTGTAGAGCTGAATCTTCACTCCGTCCACATTGCTGCCCGGACTGGTATAGGG
>CAZITS010000452.1:0-5170 GCA_964542185.1 uncultured Pirellulaceae bacterium | reverse complement strand
GTCACCGGCAGTCTCGGTGCGTTATGGTAGGGGCCCGTCAGGTTTCGGATTGACTCCAGGTGACCTGCTCTTTGCTGGAGCAGAAGGCACCCTGAATTGCCTGACTGAATTGTCCTCTGCTGGAGGTGTGAGCCATGCATCGACGTCATTTTCATCGTCGCCTGACCGGCACAGCTGGCGCGCTGACTGCCCTGGCACTGACCCGTCGAGGAGGGGCGGCGGCTCCGCCGGGTTTGACCGCTGCAAAGCTGCTGCGAGACAAACAAGCGGCGATGCCCTACCCCAAGCCGACTGGCCGGCGCAACGGATTTGACAGCGTCGATATGCACGAGGTGTGGCGTGTGCAGCAGCTGTCCGCGGTGCGAGTGAAATTGGAAGATGCGGGGAAACCACAGGCTGCACAGTTGGCCGATGGTACCATCCTGGCCGCGGGGTTCATTGAGCCGCCGGTGCACAAAGAGTCGCACTGTACGTTACAGGTTTCCAAAGACAATGGCCGCACGTTTTCCAAACCCCGCGTGTTGTCGATGCCGGGGCGAACCAACGGATTTCGCGCACTGCGCAGTGGAACACTGATACTTGGGCACACCGGCGGCATCAGTCGCTCGACCGATCAGGGCCAGACCTGGCGGACGTTCGAGTTGCCGGCGGATGTGGTGCCGGGAGAGACGGGTGCGCTAACAATGGGTGAATGCCACGGTCCCATCGAGCTGGGCGATGGAACGCTAATGATGCACATCTGTCGCGTGGTGGGCGGCTACCAATGGGCCGCCTACGTGATTCGGTCGACCGATGACGGGCGCACCTGGGGGGACGTCACGCGGGTGCCCACGCAGACCGACTCCGATGAGGTCAGTTACGAGTACATCGGGCCGCTGAATCGTATCTATGGCGTGACGCGATCGAGCGCAGCGCAGATCCGCCGTGTCAAGGAGTTTGCCGACCAGGTGCCAGGCGGACGGGATGCACCGCTGGGATCCGAAGCCGGGGACGCGGCGTTCCAGTTCTATTCGGATGACGGAGGACGGACCTGGACCGACCCTATTCCGACGGGACTGGGAGTCCTGCAAGCCGCAGGTGCCTACCCTTTGTATCTGCGCGACGGTCGTATGCTGTTGCTGTACGGGAATCGACAGTTTCCCTATGGCACGCAGGTCGTCGGTAGCCACGATCATGGGCAGACGTGGGCACTTGATCAGCCGATTATCCTGTCCTGGCACAGTTGGTCTGGTTACTGCGGGCATCCGCGGAGCGTCCAATTACAGGATGGGTCAATTCTGACCGGCTACTACACACACCGCATCGACAATCCGGGGGATGGCCCGGTCGATCCTGGCAGGGATGCCCCGCCGCCGCATCACAATCAGGCTAATACCGGCGAGTTGGTACGCTGGCGGGTTCCTGACAACTGGCCGCACAAAGCTTGACGGGATGAACCCGCCGCCGGACACGTTTTGTAAGGACACTTTACCTGGACTCTCGTTCCCGTTTACTCGTCTGCGGGTTGGACCGTTGGCCGAGGCATTTTGATTGTGAGCATCGATGTCCGATCATTCGCATTCGGCACCTGTGGCCCAGTTGCCGACCTCTTTTCTGGGCTATCTGAAATCGACCGGTCCTGGGCTGGTTGTGGTGCTCACCTGGCTGGGCGCGGGCGACATCGTCGACATGGGAGTGGCGGGGGCAAACTACGGTTACTCACTGATGTGGGTGCTCGTACTGGCGGTGGTCATGCGGTTCTTGTTTGTCTCGCTGATTGCCAAGTATCAACTTTGCAATTCTCGCGGTGAAGGGGTACTGGACGGGTTGGCTCGTCTGCACCCAGGGTATGCGCCGTTGTTGTTCGTGGCGGCGATTGTGATGGGCCACGTCTACGGATCGTACATGACGGTTGGTGTGGGTGAGGCATGCCGCAATGTCACTGGGCTGGGCGAGGTTTGGATGTGGGCACTATTTTGGAACGGCCTGGCTTTGGTACTGGTAACTCGTCCGCAGTATCAGGTAATCGAAACCTTGTTCAAGATTTTTCTGGCCGTGTTATCTGTATCGCTGTTGGGGACAGCGCTGTGGGTGGGGCCCGAGCCGGCAGCGATCTTACAAGGCTTTTATCGTCTCGAAATGCCGGAACAAGCCGGACAATTTGATCCGCTCCTGGTGGGAACGGCGATGTTGGGAGCCATTGGCGGATCGCTGATGAACTTTGTGTATCCCTATTTTCTTGATGCCAAAGGTTGGCGTGGACCCAGGTTCCGACGCCTGCAAGTGTATGACTTCTTGTTGGCGGTGGGCGTAATGATTGTGCTCAATCTGGCGATCTGGACTTTGGGGGCAAAACTACTCTGGCCGGATCACTCGATCGAAGAAATGGACGACCTGCCTCGCCTCCTCAGCGAAGTGCTTGGACCGAGTGGAAGATGGCTGTTTTATGTCGGCATCTTTTCCGCCATTTATACGTCTTTGATTGGCCACGCGATTGGCCTGGGAATGATGGGTAGCCATGCGTGGCTGCGGTTGCGTTCCGCTGGAGACCAGACGTTTACCGTGGTCGACTACCGCACCCATCCTTGGTACCGAGTGATTGCGATCTTTTGCCTGATTTCACCACTTATCTGGACTTTGCCCGGGATGCCTGATTTTGTCACCTTGACGTTGGTTGCCAATGGTGGCCAGATCATTCTACTGCCAATTCTGGCAGCAGGCCTCTGGAAGATCACAGCGTCTGCACAACTGATTGGTACAGAGTATCAGAATCGATGGTGGGAAAATCTGGTGATGGCAGCCTGGCTGGTGCTCTCGGTCATTGTTGCAGGGAAGGCGATTCAAGCGATTTGGAATGTTCTGCAGGCGTCGCCGATCGTGGAGAGCTGACCGCGCGCTCGGTGGAACGCGACGGTGGATGTGAGGAGGCAAATGTGGCAACTGATCCGATGATGCAGCGCCCAATCTGGGAAACGTTGCTGGACTCCGCGCAGCGTCAGGAATTGAGTCCGGGGCATGAGGGGCTCCCACCGCGGCCTGATGTGTTAATCGTGGGTGGCGGGATTGTCGGGCTTTCCATCGCGCTGGAACTGTCGCGGCGTGGTGCTGGTCAGGTATTGCTTGTCGAACAGGATGAGCTGGCTGCTGGTGCTTCCCGGGCAAACGGAGGGGGACTGTTTGCCGGCCAGATGCGTTCCACATTTCCTGCTGCGTTCCGAGCACTTGGCGTGGAAAGCCGAGATATGTTTGCCGCCTGGGCGGAGGAAGACTGGGCGGATTTCGATTGGCATCGTGGTGGGTCGCTGGCAGTGCCTCCGGACGAATTTCCCTTGCCGTTGTCTGAGTACGCGGCTGCCGAGCAGGCTGCCGGTCGGGGTGCCGAGTTACTTACCGGCAGCGCGCTTCGTGAATGTGAGCCAGCACTGGCCGAGTCAGTGGAAGCGGGCCTCTACTATGCGGAGGATGCCACGTTGAATCCACTCCGGTTAGCGGTTGCGCTGACGCGTGAATTGACGCGTCGTGATGTACGCCTGGCAACGGGAGTTCATGTGGCACGTCTCCAGGGGGCGGCTGGCAGGATCGACACGGTCGAGACCACTGCCGGAGTGATTTGCCCAGGGCAACTCATTTTGACAACAGGCTGGTCGGCGGCGAAGTTGTTGATGCCATTGGGTATCGAGGTGCCCTTGGTTCCGGCCAAGGGGCAGGCGTTGGCCAGTGTCCCGTTGCCGCCGCTGCTTGGGCAGAACGTGATGAGTGGGCAACTTCAGCGACAGCTGCCGACTGGCCACGTGATCGCCGGTGGAACGGTTGAATATGTCGGTCCGGATCGCGAGATCACCACCTCGGCCACCCAGGCGGTGCTGGCGCTTGCCCGGCAAGCGATTCCCGCGCTGGTCGACGTTGCCTTTCCTCACGTGTGGACCGGTTTGCGGCCCCACACGCCCGATGCGATGCCGATCATTGACCGACTGCCGTCCTGGGATAATGCGTATCTGGCTGCTGGGCATTTTACCAAAGGTGTGTTGCTGGCGCCGGTGACGGGGCGTTTGCTGGCGGAGTGGCTAGTCACCGATCGGCCGTCGGCTGCACTGGAGATGTTTTCGTTGGCGCGCTTTGGCTGATCCACCAGGCGATGTGGATGCGGTAACCTGCATGTCACCGGCTTTCGGGCTGGGCTAAGATAGAGGCCTGCGCGGTGAGCGGGTCCGCCGCCACCGCGGTTTCGTCCAGCTCGGCGCTGGGTCGTAATGTTGGGGCGTGGGCACCACGGGGAATACGATGCGACCTCGAATCCTGTTGGTCTGGTTATTGGCCACTCAGCTGTCTACGGCCGCAGAGAACGATCCACTCCACTGGTCGTTCCGGTCACTGCAGCAAGTGGTGACGCCGCAGTTACCTCCGTCAACTCGCGGCCACAACGCGGTGGATGCGTTTGTCACCGCGGCGCAGGTAGTTCAAGGAGTGCAGTCAGGCCCGCCGGCACCAAGGGAAGTTCTGATCCGGCGACTCTATTTCGGACTACTCGGTCTGCCCCCGTCACCAAGGGAGTTGGACGCTGCGGTACAAGAAACGGCGCCCGATGCGTATTCGCGGCTGGTCGAGCGTTTGCTGGCCTCTCCCCAATACGGGGAACACTGGGGGAAGTTCTGGTTGGATGCGGCCGGCTACGCTGACTCGAACGGCTATTTTAACGCGGACACGAACCGTCCCTGGGCGCATCAGTATCGAGACTATGTGATCCGTTCCTGGAATGCGGACACCCCTTACCCTCAATTCATACGGGAACAGCTCGCCGGCGATGAACTGGCCGGTTTTGCGCCCGGAGATCCGGTTACGGAGCGGGTAGTCCAGTTGCTGACTGCCACGCATTTCCTGCGTAACGGCCAGGATGGCAGTGGAGAAAGCGATGGGAATCCGGATGAAGTCATCGTCGATCGCGCCACCGTCCTGGAGGGGACGCTGCAGATCGCGATGAATACATTGCTGGGACTGACGATCCAATGTGCGCGTTGTCACGATCACAAATTTGAACCGATCACGCAGCGGGAATACTATCAGCTGCAGGCCGTGTTTTATCCGGCGTTTCCCGCGTTGCACAACGATTTGTGGCGCACTCCGCAGCAGCGTTTCATCGACGTTCCGCTACCGCAGGACCTGGCCAAGTGGCAAGCACGCGAGGCGCGGCTGG
>CAZITS010000451.1:0-5205 GCA_964542185.1 uncultured Pirellulaceae bacterium | reverse complement strand
GCGAGTTCGGCACGCCTCTCCAGGACATTTCTTAGCTGGACCGTCGCCAGGCCAAAAGTGCCGAGTAACAGGCCCAAAGCACCGAGGCTTTGGAAGGTGCTCAAGTAGGTGTTTTGAACCGCCAGGAGTGAGTCCAGCAGTTCACGACTTGCGCGGGCATCAAAGCCCTGGTCAGACAAGGCGTCTTCCAGCAAGGGGGCCGCCGGTGTTTGACCCTCGGGAGAGTGCATGAGGAAGTAGCGATGCCCTGCGATTTCTGGAAAGCTTTGTTGGAAGTGGGCCTCAGAGATCAGGAGGTTACCTTGCAGCACGCTGTTCTTGAGAAACCCGACAACGTAAAGGTCGAGCTGCACACCGTCGTAGTTAAACGTAGCGTGGCTGCCAGGGCTATAGATCCCGAGACTGAACATGGCGGTATTCTGGTCGATCACCACGGGGATGGCACCATCCTGTTGCGGCCTGTCGAGGAGCTTCCAGGGGTTTTTCTGTTCGGCGTCTGTTTCCGCCAGGGTGGGGCCCCAGGAGAAACGGGTGACGGCCTGATCGAAGTGCGCTCCCAGAGCAGTGGGGACGCCCAGCACGCGTGGTCGCTGCGCGCTATACAGATTGTTACAGCTGGCATCGTCGCCCGGTTGGACACGCAGCGGGAAAATGACGCTGCCGGCCAGTTTTTCGCTATCGTCCGCTCCGAGAAGCTCTTCGCGTCCGGCCGCTGAGTTCAAGTCGACAAATACAGGCAGTGATGATTCGGCAATGGACTCAAACCCTCCGGCGCCTTCCAGACTTGCATCGAGTCGAAACGAACTCATGGCGGCGATCAGGAAACTAGCACTGGCGATGAGTCCTACCGTCAGGCTGCTCCTGCCGGGGTTGCGGCGGGCCGAGCTGATCGCCAGGCGACTCAAGGACAGGGTGGCATCGAGTGAGCCGGCAGCGACTCCTTCCAGCCGTTGGCGAAACAAGAGCAACAGCCCAGTCAGTACTGCGGCACCTCCGCCGACAAACGCGCCCGCCTGGGCTTCGCCTCCCAGTTGTGTGGCGGCGACTGCGAGTATCAGTGCGATGGCCAACAAGCACCAGCTGGTTTTGTGTCCCCACTTTCTGCGGGCCGCGTGGTGTTGTGGTTCCGGGGAGGCAAGCCCTGCGAGCAGACGTCGAGCTGGAATTTGCTTGAGGCGTTGGACAGCATGACCAATTGTCAAACTGCAGACAAGAATCCCGAGGAGATAGCCGGCGATCAAACTGACGGTGCTGGCATGGAAGACCAGAAAGGGCGTTACGACAGCACCCAGCCATATCGTTCTCAAGCCAGCCAGCATCAACCACGCGTATCCAATTCCGAGTGCGACACCCAACAGGCTCCCGACGGCGGCTACCAGCGTTCCCTCCCGTCTCAGTAATCGTGCGGTCTGGGCCTGGGGCACTCCTACCGCGAGCAACAGCCCTAACTGGTCGGCACGTTGATCGACACCGAGGCGAAACAGCAGCGACACGAGCATTAATGCGGCCGCGATCAAAAACGAACTCAGTGCGATAAACAGCACGTCGAATGGTGTGGTTCCGCTGGCTGCTTTCAGACCTTGCCATTTGACGGGTTGAAAAGCCAGTCCCAGTCTGGCTTGACTCTTTTCCGCTTGCTGCAGGAAGGCGTCTTTGAGTCGCTGCCGGAACGCCTGCGAGTCGTTACCAGCCAGGTTGGGGATTCGCCACGAAGTGTGGTCTCCGAAGCGGCTGCCCCAGAGACTTTGGCCAGTCGACAGGGAGACGAATGCCTTGGGAGTGAGGCGATGCTGGTCGTAATAGCGTTCATCCTGTGTGCGAACGTCGCGTTCCAGGTCAAAGGGCGTATCCCAGTTTTCGATAGAGTCCTGGTCCGTGACGCCGCGTACTTCGGGAGTCAGGTCCTTGTCGTTGGCAAGCGTTGGTGGTTGGTCATAGACCGCCGGTCGCTTGCCAGAGAAAGGTTTCGCGGGAGTCGTAATGGGGACGATTGCTTTGACAGTGAAGTCGCGATAGGTTTCCTGCGGCTGTCGATCGGTTGTCTCTGGGAGGTAGTAATAGACACGTAACCGCGCGCCGGTAGTCAGATTCTGATCCTCAGCTACCCAGCTGTTGACGACGATTTCATCGTCGCCCAGCGGTGGCAAGGGCTCACCCTCTGCGTCGAGTAAGGGACCCAGTGGGGCAGTTGAATCGACGGCAGCGACGGTCGAGTAAGGGATACCGCCGAGGGGTGTTTCCTGGCCCTGGTCGTTGAGTGGGACCAGGGCGTTTGCGAGATATGTGAGCACCCCCTGTGCGCTAAAGCCCGCAAAGGCATTGGTCGCTACGCCGGCTACTTCATCATCGAGAATCATGCGATCGGAAGTCAGGCTGGCGTAGTCGGGGATGGCGTTGTTCGGGGTGGAGTTATCTTCCATCCGTGGTAACTGAATCTGGGTTAACGAGAGCCCGTAGTCTTCCAGACGCGGGTCCAATAAACGATTTAGTTCCAGGCAGTCGTCCGCGTTGGGTGCAGGCTCCCGGGCCAGGGATGAGACCATGATCGCATTGACTTGTCCGTCCAGACGTAGCGAGTTCTGGACAGTTGTAAGGTGGGTAAAGGCGACCATGGGAAGAGATTGACTGGGAGTCAGGCCGAATCGCCCGAGTCCATCAGCGGGTACGATGGCGACGACTTTGAGTCCTGGTATGCCACGTACACGATCTTCCTTTTCGCCCAGAGGGCTCTCGGCAGGGATGGCGTTTGCCGCTTCGGGAAGACGGAGGGTAATCGTGCTGCCTACCGTAGCACCCAGCTCCCGGGCTAGCGGCTCGTTGAGCACAACCTCGTCTTCGCCGGGTACCACTTTCGGACGTATTGCTTTGGTGTCCAGCTCCCAGAAGGAATTTGGGGTCGCGACGATCAGGATTCGCGAGGCGCGAGTAACCCGGTCGTCGGTGGTATTTTCGACCGTGCCTTGCGGAAAGAGAATTGCGGGAATGGCCTGGTCGTAACGTGCGGTGAAGGCTGGTTTGGCAGCGAGCTGAGATGCCAGCTCGGCACGGAAGAAACGCGGCGATATTAACAGCGCGTCGATTTTTCCTAATCGATCCAGCACCAGCCCTCGGAGGCTACCTCGCACGGAATCACCGACCAGGAGTGCCCCAGTCAGGACCGCAGTAGCCGCGGCGACGCCAAGGACCACGGCTGCGTGGACACGCCAGTGGAAGGTGAGGCTGCGGATGACCAGATGCCAGGAGCTCATGCGTTTGCTGTCTCCGAAATCGTGGTGTGGGCCAGGCAGGTGTGAGGGGACATGGGCCGTAGTCAAGCTTCACGCAGGTTTCCGTCGTCAAGTTCCATGCGGCGTTGCAGGCCATTTGCCAATTCGATGCTGTGTGTCACTACGACCAGGATGGCATCTTCCTGCTGTTGCAGTTGGACCAGTAATTCTGTGATGCCCGTCGCAGCACTGCGGTCGAGATTACCAGTGGGCTCATCTGCCAACAGCAGGGATGGTGTGTGGATCAGTGCGCGAGCAATGCCGACACGCTGGCGTTCTCCACCGGACAATTCCGCCGGGCGATGTTCCAGACGCTCGCTCAACCCAACGCGGTCCAGCAACGAGCGAGCACGAGAAACCATTTCTTCGTTGGGCGTGCCCTCGGCCAGGCAAGGAACCAGGACATTCTCGAGCGCACTTAATTGTGGCAGCAGATGATGTTCCTGGAACACGAACCCGATGCGCCGGTTGCGAAAGTGGGCCAGTTGAGGCTCGTCCAGTGTAAAAGGGTTTTCATCACCCAACGTAATGGTCCCTGTGGTCGGTGTGTCCAGGGTTCCCATCAGGTGCAGCAGCGTGCTCTTCCCCGATCCGCTAGGACCGAGAATAGCCAGGTTTTCTCCGCTCTGGAGTGCCAGGGAGATATTACGTAACACCACAAGTGGTTCCCCACGGGTGGGGAATGACTTGTTAACTCCCTCAAGGTTGAGTCCAGGCATGCCGCTGATTCTGGGTGGGGGGCAGGAGTGACGTCAGATGGATGGGCGACCGTGATCGCGTGCTGATCCCGGTGGTCGATGGTGGACCGGGTGAAGTTGAATGTTGGCGTGCCAGTGCAAATGTTGCAACGCCCCGCAACGTAATTTTCATCAGGGTGGTCACCGCGGCACGCAATAGCCGGTAATAACGGTTGTAAAGCGTGAGCTGGCGAGAGGAGCTGGTCGCCTTGTGTTTTACCAGAGACAACGGCGGCCGGCTGCCTGGCGGGACGCTGCCCAAGTCGACTGGATCGATAGCCGTGGAAGCGTTAACTTCTTTCTGGGCAAGAGATAATCTCTTTGGCCCGGGATGCAGTTTTACCGGTCCGGCGGCATTCTGACGTGAAATGCCACGCGTTTTTGTGGCAATCCCCTATAATTAAGGATACGGACCTCTTGGGAGCTTTGGAGCGGCGCGATGGGAAACCCACGTCGGGTAATTCGCAAGGTCCAACGTGAATACCGCAAAACCTTCGACGACCACTTGTGGCCGACGTTTCTGGCCCTGGTGTTGTTCGGTGGCTTCTTGTGCGGCGTGATCGACGCGTATCTTGAATTCGATGACGCACGCTGGTACGCCAACGCCTGGACGGCCATTGTGGCGTTGCCCTTTGCAATCGGGAGCTTGATGCTCCTGCTGTTGATCGTCGACGCCCGCCGCGGACTGCGGCGCCCCGTCCAGCTCGCCATCGTGTTGAGTATTATTTGCAACGTCGCATTGGTGTTGGCGATGGACCGGGAGGTGTTTTCTCGCTTGATGTTCCGGGTAGCCCAGCCGTCTTCCAGTCCACGCCGCGAAATTGTCGTCCCGGAGTATTACCGTCGTGATGCCGAACGTCAGCCCGAGTGGTTGAAGCCCCTTGAGGAATCGGTGTCGGTCGAGCCGGTGCCAGAGCAAGTCGTGCCAGAGCGCCAGCCCAGAGAGGTCGAGCAGGCAGCGAAGCAACAGACGGTTCCGGTGCCACAGACGGTACCGACGGTCGATCCGAACGTAATGCGTCGACGTCAGCTGAATCAAGCACAGCCCCGCAGAGCTGACCAGCCCACTCCTCTCAGCCGTCGTGTCCAGCAGACGACACCACAACTTAGTCGGCCACAAGCACAGGCCGCGGCCGCGGCATCCCGCAACGCCGCACCGATGACGCCGGCCGAGTCGCGTATGACGCGCCAGGATTCTCAGG
>CAZITS010000450.1:0-5240 GCA_964542185.1 uncultured Pirellulaceae bacterium | reverse complement strand
CTGTCTACTCCGTCCGCTCCACCTTTGCGCACGTCGCCGAAGGAGCAACCGTCCGCGGCGAAGCCAATTGCACGGGTGACCTGATTCGAGCGCTCCTGATGCTGGGGCGGCAAATCGACCCGAGGTATCTGGACGAAGCGGAAACAGGCATTCGTAATCACTTACTGGCCAGCCAGCATTTGGATTCGTCCTTAGCTCAATCCGTGCCGCGCGCCGACCTGCCATCCGACAGCGAGCAGCGCGTTTACACGAGCGCCGCCGACCGCGCAGTTGGTGGATTTGCATTCACTTTCCCCAACGACCTGATCGATGCGAAGTATCCGCATCTGGCTGTGGATCTGGCCGAGGGGGGCATGCACGCGCTGAAGGATGCATGGGACAACGCGATTGACGTTGCCTTCAAAGGCATCACCGTCCATCTACTGTTTTCGCAGAAGCGGCCGGAAATCGAAGTTCGCTCCCATCTACCAGCAAAGGGGAACATCGAATTCGTCATCCATCGTACGGTGCCCCTGCGCGTTCGCATTCCAAGATCTGTCAAGCGAAACAGTCTAAAGATCACCACGTCTGGAAAAGACCTGGCACCACGGTTTGATGGAGCGTATGCCGTCATCCCGCCGCTCGATGCTGGCACCCTGATTACGCTCACCTTTCCGCTCGAGAGAACACTTACAACTGAAATCATCGGCGACGTTGAATACCAGCAGGAGTGGCTGGGCGATACCCTCCGCAGCATGACACCACTCGGCCAGAACGTACCGCTCTATGTCCCGTCGCGGCTCGAGATTTACAGCAGGCGCACGTCATCCAAGCCGGAATGACCGATCCGAGACCTTGACGAGCTCTGGCAGGACTGCAGGACAACAAGGGACAAACGCGTGTGCTACAAGATTTTCCAGATGGCTTTGGCGGGACAAGGTTAATTCCAATAGGTTTGGTGACAATTGCCGTCGCTGGACAGGTCGGACGTAGAAACGGTAACGAACCTTGTCTCTCGTGTCAGCCGCCGTGTCGATTCGGGTACGACAACAGAGATCTTCAACGGCAATGAACCACGAATCAATTGAAGCGTGAGCACCCCAAATCTACGAATTGCCACAAATTGTGTGACGCGACATCGCTACCATTCGCAGGATACGTGTTGGAGAAATCAACCATGATGCACTACCGCAAAACCAGCGTTTGCTTCTTCCTGGTGGCGTGGGGAAGTTTGGGACTGTGCGAAGAGGGCGATGTGCCATCCTCTCGGCAACTGGGACGTACCGAAAAGTTGCGAGTGCTGGTAGACAAAGTCCTCATGCAGCAAGGTCCAGACAGCAAAACCTGGAGAATGAAAGATGAATATATCCGGGAGATACGCGATGCCGGCTTTAACGTGGTTGTGCCACGGTACGGCGGCGAAGACCTGGCTCGCGTTCGGGACGTTGCCAGGCGGTCCCGAAAGCATGGCATCTGGTACATGCCTTGGCTGCGTGGCACGCTGCACGCCTATTACAAAAACAGCGATCACAAGAGGATGATCTGGGAAAACGGCGTCGAGTCCAGGATGTACAGTCCAAATGCCGACGCCTTCTGGCAGTGGTGGACGAGGTTGATTGTCGGCTACGCAAAGATTAGCGCCCAGGAAAAGTCCATGATCGGCGTCTTCCTCGACTTCGAAAACTATTTCAAGGGCAAGAGTGCTGCATACGACCTCTCCTACGACGACATTATCTTTCAGGCGTTCATCGCCGCGCAGAAAATGAAACCGATTGCCGTGGCGCCAAAGGATCGACACGCATGGCTCGCCAAACAAGGCCTACATCCGAAGTTCGCGGATTTCCAAATTGACCGTTGGCGGACGAAGTGCCGTGCGTTGCGGAAGGCAATCGACGCCGTGAACCCGAGTTTCCAGCTCTTCGTTTACCCCACACCGGTCGAGTCGTTGTTCATCCAGAAAGCCGTCGCCCAGGAACTTGCCACCAGGCAAGCACCGATGGTCATCGCGGACTGGAGAACGTACGGTCGCCCCTCCGACGCCATGACCAGCAAAGAAGGTCTGCTGTCAAATCGCTTGTATCTGGAAACCAAACTCAATGCCAACCGAGAACTTGACCTTCCGCATACAATGTACATCAGCGGCATCGATCCGGTGCTGAAGCACACGGACCCTGAGTTCTGCGGTCGCAGCGCGGCCATGATTTCCGAGAAGGTGGACGGCTATTGGGTTTTTTACGAAGGTCCACAATACGAAACCACACACCAAAACTACTTCCGCTGGTTCGCCCGTGGCAATCGAGCGATCGTCGAAGGCAGGTACGCATTCTGGAGTGCGAAACGGGAAACGCCTGAGCCTTTCTCGACGACGCAAATCACGCACCCCCAGAAAATACAACAGGTCCTTTCCGAACCGATCACGGTTCGCCCTCTCATTGACAGGCCGGAGACCGCAGAGCCGCTGCGTCGCTACGAACTCCGCGACGATCAGCACATTGTGATCCAGCCAAAGGTTAGTGAGCGGCTTCGCATCCGCCTCTTCAACCGCAACCGCAAGCTTACGAAGATCCTCACATACGCCCTTTACGACTCGGCGGGCGTGCAAGTGGTTCGGGGGTCGTTGGTGGACGAAACCGACATTCATTTTTCAGCCAGCGCTGGTGAGACGTATCACCTTTTCCTGACTGGCCCCGGCTTTTATATGCTGCAAATCCACGACGCAGCCTACGCGATAGACGGCCGCAAACAACTACATCTTCGAGGGTACACCACGCCACTGTATTTCCATGTTTCGGCGGAAGTTCGCGCCTTCACGTTGACAATGCGGTCTGGTGTTCCCGGCGAAACGGCCGTGGCGACACTGTTTGACCCACAGAACCGTCCAGTTACTACCTTCCGCACCGTCGAGCAGCCTGTCGATCAACAGACAATCAACTGTCGCGGCAAGTCCAATGGCTACTGGAAACTCGTGGTGGACAAGGCTGACCAAGGTGCTCTGGATGACGTCTATGTTGAATTTGGACCTGAGTTAACGGGTTATTGTTCCCTCGAACCCGGCAAACTTCTGCTCGTGCAACCAGCAGAAGTGCGGCCCGCGCGAACCACAGGGATGGATCCTTTCGCACGCAAGTTACTTGGTGTGACCGAATCACAGCTCGCGGTTTGGCGTAAGGGGGCAGAGCTGGGTTTGATTGAGGTCGCGCCGGTCCATCTTCCTGTAACTCCTCCAGGAGATTGCAACCACTACGGCTGGCCAGTGGCGACCATGGCCAAGGACACCTTGCTTGTCATGCATCGTCGCATCCCGGGTCACCGACGCGATGGCGCGGGTGAACCGAGTGATAAAATGTCCTACGGCGTGGTATTGCGAAGTACGGATGGCGGCCGGCAGTGGTCGCGGCCTTATGATCTACGCGACTGCATGACACCCGAGGATCGCGTTCGCGGTGGCATCGTACCGCTGTCGCATCGGGCGAAATTTGACCCCACTAACAAGTCGCCACTCGGGTACAAGGTGCACCTCCACGCCATCGGCACGACCCGCGATGGCAATGTCATCGCGGTAAACAATCACGGTGTTTTCCGCAGCGACGATACCGGACAAACTTGGAAACATTTTCCCGAGGCGCTGAGAGACGACACCTTCGCACATCCCATCATCAACATCGGGCCGCGCATCGTGGACGACCCTCAACACGGCCTGTTTGTATTCGGCAACTGGTTCGGAGAGGTCGATGAATACCACAAGTACAGCGAGCAACTCGTCGCCCTCCGTTCCGCCGATGGCGGCAACACCTGGCGAACTGAAGAGCACCCGGTCGGTTTCAAACAATACGAACCGGCTGTGTTGCATCACAATCACCAGTACCTCTTCGTCACGCGCGACCAGAACCAGGTGCGATCCCATCGCCAGATGACCTGGCTACCCGGCCGGAAACCACTCGTGACTCAAACCAACCTGGAAGACCCACGACTCGTGGACACCGTAGACCTCTCGTTCAATCCCCAGACCGGCCGTCTGGAAATCGTTCGTTCGGAACGACACCGCATGCAACTTTGGCTGTGGAGTATTGATCCGAAGAATTGGGCCACCGGGCAATGGCGCCGTGAATGCTGTTTACTGGACCGCTCGGGCACTTTCTATGCGGATGCTGATGGCTTCCACCCTGCCGGCGCAGTCGTCGATGCAAAACGCGGCCTGCAACACGTCTTTATTTACGTCGGGCATCCCAATGGTCCGGCCGGCGTCTTTCGCATTACACGCTCGTTAAGCACGCCGAAGCTGGCACATTTCCTGAAAGACCAGACTCCCTGATCACCTGCTCGGGCCATTGATCAGTGCGAGCTTGGATCTCGACGGCTGAAGAAGTGACACAGTAGTCGTTTCCAGTTCTGTATTCAGGGCCGAAACGACGCGGTGAAGGCAATCCGGCTGGTCATTCATAACGCCGTGCACCAGATTGGCATGTGCGCACCGAAACACACTAAAGACCGGGCCAACGACTCCTTCGTTTGTGGTCTCCATACGCCACCGGGCGAAAGCCGGTCGCGGTGCCGTATGGTCGGAGAATTGACTCGCACCCGCGTCCGAGCCATGTAGTATCGGACTTGAATCCGTGATACGGTGGCCCCTCGTGGAAAGTGGATCACACAAGAATTGGAGCCCGAAAATGCGACTTGTCACTATTGTGTTGCTGCAACTGACGGTGTTGGCAATCGCCCCGCTCGCAAGTGCGGCCGATCTTACCAGGCAACAGCTGGAACCCTGGTCGGCACTGGAAGAGCAGGTGAGTCTTGAAGTCAAGCTGGACTGGGTTGCGATGAAGAAGTTTATCCATCCCAAAGGTTGTTTCTGGGGCGCGTCTACTCCACATCCTGTGTCGATGAAAACATATGCCTACCACACCACATTGGTTTCCGGTGAAGACAAGGTCGTCGCACATCGTCTGATCCCCGTTTCCGTTGTCGTTGTTGGAGACGTCGCGATTATTAACAGCTACCTGCATTTATTGACACGGCCCAAGGAAGGCAAGCAGGTGGAGAAGATATTACGGCTGCACAACACGTGGAAAAAAGAAGGGGATCGGTGGCTGTTGCTGGCCACTTACAATACCGTGGCAAAGACTGGTTCCGACGAGAAGTAGCATGGCCGTTTGCCACCACTGAGAGATGGACACTGGGACCGGCAGCGGCGCCACGTCTTCCATTGCAACCGTGCCAATGAGGAAACGCACGGCGTGCAACTATTGACGCCCCCTTAGCAA
>CAZITS010000449.1:0-5243 GCA_964542185.1 uncultured Pirellulaceae bacterium | reverse complement strand
TCCGTTCCGCTGCCTTGGCTCTTGCCGCTTCTTGTGAGGCAATCCGTTCCGCCGCCTTGGCCCTGTCCGCTTCTTGTGAGGCAACCTGTTCCGCCGCCACCGCGCGCTGGGACTCTCGGACGGCCAGTTCTTTCTGGTTGTTGATCAGCACCGAGGAGACAACCGCGACCAGGGCGATGACCGCGAACGAAGCGCCAATCGCCTGGACCTTGGTGCGATGCTTGCGCATCCAACGTCCCAGACGTTCGTTCCAGCTGCCCGCATAAACCGAGACTGGTTCATCGGCCAGCCAGCGTTCCACATCGGCGGCCAGGTCTGAAGCGGTGGTGTAACGATCCTCAATCTTCAGCCGCATGGCGTGCTGGCAGATGGCTTCCAGCGCGCGAGGGACCGTTGGTTCCAGATCGCTGGGCGCCGGGACGGTTCCGCTGACCACACGACCCAGTAGCTTCATCGTGCTTTCCTGTTGCCCCGGTGAATGCAAGCTGGCTACTAATGAAACCGATTCCTGCTCCGTCGATGTGCCCAAGTACGATTCGCGCCGGCTCCAGCGCTGCAGCTGATTCGGGCCGTAACTGTGTAACAGCGCGTGAGGAGCTTCACCGGTGAGAATTTCGAACAGGATCGCGCCCAGTGCATAAATATCGGTCCGTGGCTCAACCGCGCTGGTTGCACCCGACGCCTGTTCGGGCGCCATGTAGCCCGGTGTGCCCATGATGCGCCCCTGGATCGTCTGCCCCAGGTCAATCTCATCAGCGATGGTGACCGCGGCGCGGGAGGTCCCGGGCTCCGGCTTCCCCAGCACTTTGGCCAGGCCCCAGTCGAGCACCATCAATTCCCCAAATTCACCGACCGCCACGTTCTCCGGCTTCAGGTCGCGGTGGACGACGCCCCGGTTATGGGCGTAGGAGACCGCCTGGCAGGTGGAAATGAAGAGCGCGAGCAGACGCCGCAGCTCCAGTGCGTCGACGCTCCCTTCGCGACGGTTCTGATGGTAGTCCTGGACCAACTCCCGGAACTCCTGGCCGCGGACATACTTCATTGTGTAGTACGGCTGACCGTCGGCCCCGTCCCCCGCCTGGTAGATGGGTACGATGTTGGGGTGTTCCAGTTGGGAATTGACCTGCGCTTCCTGTACGAAACGGTAGCGAGCTTCGCTGTTTTCATTTCCCACGTCCTTGAGCGTCTTCAGGACCACTTCCCGTTGCAGTTTGTCGTCCTGGGCCACATAGACCTTGCCCAGTCCCCCTTCGGCCAGGAAGCGGGTTACGGTATGCCGGGTGGCCGGGTCGCTGGCAATTTCACGGTTCGGTGTAGCGTCCTGGGAGGCGTCCGGACCACTCTGGCGCGACGGGTCCTCTCCGGTCACCGTGGCTGCCCCGTCCATCGTCTGGTCCAGCGGGTCGCTGGCAATTTCACGGCTCGGTGTAGCGTCCTGGGAGGCGTCCGGACCACTCTGGCGCGACGGGTCTTGTCCGGTCGCCGTGGCTGTCACGTCCATCGTCTGGTCCAGCGGTGCGCTGGCAATTTCACTGGAGGTGTTGTCCGACGGCGCGCGGGCAGAGTCGATGGTGGCACCCAGATCCGCGTCGGTCTGCTCTGCGGGCAATTTCAGGTCGGAGTGCGTTTTCTCCGGGGTCGATGGACTCTGGCTGGCAGGCGACTTCACGGGATCGGCGCTCGAACTCCCCAGCGTCTGGCCGGCGTTGTCGGGAGTCAGATCGAGCGTCGCTTCAGGCTTGGGCGCCCCCGAATCCGTCTGGGCTGGCGGATCGTTCGCTGTGTCTGCAGGGGATGCGGACGATTCGTCGGGCGGTCGCCTGGTCATCGGAAAAATCCTGTCTTCATGGCCGGGCGACTGCGTCACCGCACAGTTATAGGTCGTCCAGCAGTATAGATAGCCTGACTACCAGATAAAACGCAATTGGCCAACGACAAAATCGTTCGGTAGCCTGCGACTCCGGCCGCTTGCCGCGTCGCCCCTGCAGGCGGTGCGGGTCCGGCCTCTGGCCTCACGTGGGCGACGGGAACGCAGCTTGATTCTCGGCTTGTTCAGCCACCGAAACAAGAACGACGCGTTTCGTCCATATCTGATTCCGCCCAGCCCACCGCAACTGCGCACATCTCCGAAACCCACGGCTACTTCAATGCCTCTTGCAATTTCCTGATATGCATCGCGCAACCCATCCGCAGACGATCAAAATATGCGGGATCCGTAATGCGTCCGCTGACAATCTGATGCGGAAACTCGCCGTTCTTCTCATACCGTGGCAATTCACGCAGCGGCTCGAGATGATTGTCGATATGCCGCTGCGCCGCGTCGGCAAGTTTCCTCAGCTTAGCATTGCCCGCTGCCCTCGTCGTTTTGATCAGCTCATCGAGAGTATAGAGATACCGCCGGTCCTTGGCGCCTTCGCGAATCCCTTCCAGCCGCGGTGACGGCAACGGTCCTCTCTCGGTCGGCACCACAAAGCAGCGATGATTCGGACCACCGGCGGAGGCGCCGCCTACCAGGTCGTCGAGAAACGCATCCTTGTGGTAGACCGTGAAGTACACCCAGTCTGAAAGGCCCTTTAGCCCAAAGCGATATCCCCAGATCCCGCGATAGAACCGGGCGATTTGTGCGCCACCGTGTGAGCCGCTGTATTGCCATAATTCCCGGGCCGCTCGCTTCGTCGGCTCGATGACCCGATCGTCAAGCAGTGCGTGGGCGCGAATATCGAGGTGCGGCTCGAAGATGTCTGTGTTCCACGGGTAGACAATCGTCGTGTAGGTCTGCGCCTCCGGTACTGTCTTCTTGGATATTTCCAGATGACGGATGTAGTGCTTCCAGCGATCGCTGGCGTCAGATTCGTCACCGTACGACAGGATCGGCAGCTTCCAGCCGCGCGCCAGCCACGAATCGACAAAGCCCCGAATATTCACACCGTAGTCATCCGATGGCCCCGTCCCCGGCAGTACCCAATCGAGTGTCATATTGAAGATCACGTCGATTCCGAGCGTGTTGCATTCGTCGACAATTGGTGCCAGCGGTTCCAGGTCGAAGACCGCCTTGCCGGCCTGCATGCGTCCCTGAAACGCCACCGGCAACATGATGAAGACGGCATTGAAACCGTGCGCCTTGAGATTTACGGCAACCCGGCGGTAATGCTTTTTCCAGCGGAACGGCAGGTACGGCTTCTTATTGAGGTCGTCGTGCATGTGGTAAATGATTGCCTGCTTCACAGGCGCGTTCCTCAGCTCGATATCGAGCACTTCGAAGGTCAGCGTCAACTCGTAGCCGGCCCGATCACCGATCGCCACGGTAATCACCCCACGGTAAGTCCCCGGCTTCGCCGTCGGCGGCACCCGGAGGTTGGTCCAGAATCGCCGGCTACTGGCCTGCGGGATCGTGTAGGTGTCGAGTTTCTCAAGAAACCACGGAGTCATTAGATATTCGTTGACCGGCGGATTCTCCCAGACACGCTTTGGCCAGCTGCGCACCGCGCGTACGTCGAGGTTGTGCGAGCTGATCGTGCTCCCGCCAGGCCCTTTCAGGTCGCTCACTGAAACCGATACGTCGCTGAGATCTTCCAGCGCGTAGATAGAAAATGTGATCGGCTCGATCTCACCGCGCGCGGAAAAGCCGCTGAGACTGGCGGTCACCTGCGAGAGTTGGGGTGTGGTTCTCGGATAGACCTCGCTGAGATACGACTTCGCATAGACCACGTAACCGCGGGCAGTTTCGTCGGCGGATGCCTCGTATGCAGCGATGTGCGTCTCCGGCATTTTTTCGGTGAACCCATGCGTCGGCGGATTCTGCTTGTCGGCCGGTACCGTCGTCCCCAGAACGCGAAAGCACTCGGGTATTTCACTAGCATCGACCGTCATGCAACCCCAGCAAATCGCGAGCCCGACGATACAAGGGAATCGCATTGCTTTGAAACCGTGGCCGCGTCCGAGTGTCTTCTTGTCTATCATTCGGTTCATGCTCCTTCCCTGGCCAGCGCAGTTGGCGACAACGCAAACACAACCAGAGATGCTATGGCGCCAGGATGAGTCATCCGGAAGATCTGTGGCAAAGCGTAGAGTCTGGCATTCGTTGGACAGATCTTCAACCGGACGGTTTTGCCAGCCCGTGCCTCGACTCGTCGTCCCTCCTGCCACGGGTGCGGGTCCTGGCCAGACGCTGTGCGCGCCAGCCTCTCTATTGGTGGCGTCTAGGCGGTTCGATGCACAGAGTCATGGCTGTCCAACGACGACGACGGAATCGTCGTAGAAGAATCACTAAAACATGGGGACACGAAACTCCTTGAACGAATGGCCGATCTCTCGCATTTCAGAGATTCTGCCATAATAGACAATTAATGGCCGTGGCTATCGCCTCGAAGTCCCCAGCATACAAATTATCAGATCGTTCCTGGTCGCCAACTTTTCGTGCATATTCACGGTGCATACAATGGCGCTCGTCACTGCCTGTACCAGCTTCAAGTTTCCCCGCAACGCGAAATGCCGCATAACAAGAAGATGCACCGGCGCCGTTTACGAGTTTCAAGCTATCCATAACCTGTTGGGCCTGCCTGGGTTGATGGCGGCCCGGTGATCTTGGTCGTTGTCTGCAAATCCACGAATCCATATGTGCACGCTGTTGTTCGTTCTTTTGGTATCCCAGCAACCAACGTTTCAGATCCCGGTACCACCCAATACTGGCATTTGCACTGTTGAGACCTGGAAGAAGGCTTGGCCCGGATGCCGCTACGAGGACGGTGTCAGGGAGAGACACCTTTCAGTCGTCGGCACCCCGAACGGAAACGCGTTTCGCGTTGATTATGCACTTGGCCAGATCGGCCCTGAGCGGGGCGGCGTCGGTTGGCGCTATCCCTTCGCCAGATCAAACACGGTCGAGTTGAGCTACACTGTGGAGTTCAGCCCGGGTTTTGATTGGGTTAAGGGAGGGAAACTCCCCGGACTATGCGGCGGGCCCAGGAGTGTAACTGGCGGCACACCAGCAAATGGAATGAACGGATTCTCTGTGAGGCTCATGTGGCGGGCCGATGGTCGCGGCGAAGCATACGTTTACCATATGAATCAACCGAAGAAGTACGGCCAGAGCTTTCCTTTTCTCGCCACATTCCGCTTTCCGACGGCGGAACCAATCAACGTGCGACTACGTGTCTCGATGAATACACCCGGTCGTCGCAACGGTAAACTCGACGTGTGGGTTCAGACCAGACAGCCAAAGGAGTACCAGCATGTCGTCAGTC
>CAZITS010000448.1:0-5249 GCA_964542185.1 uncultured Pirellulaceae bacterium | reverse complement strand
GGTGCCAAAGGGATTCCGTACGACCTCCCAGCTGCGTTCATTGAGAGCGGACGGACTGTTGCCGCCGCCGCCACCGCTGCCCAGCCGCTCCAGTTGTTTGAGCGCTTCGGCCAGCCTACGCTGTGGATTGTTTTCACTACCCGCAGCGTCCGCCCCGTCGCCTTCCTCAATAATGAATCCTGAGCTCTCGCTCGAAGGCGCACTGCTGCCGCGTGAATCGTTGTCTAATCGACCCGGGTTTATGATGGAAAAGAGCAGGCCGCCGCACCCGCAGCAGCCGCAAAACAACACCATCAACACCAAAACAATTCCAATAAGGATCTTCCCACCACCACCACTCCGTCTCGAATCCGTCGGTCGGAACGGATGGGCCCAGGAAGCCAGCGATTGCGGACTCCGTGATTGGACCCAGACACGCCCCTGGCCGGAAAAACGCAACAGCAGCTGATCCGAAAACAGGAATGACCGTATCTTCCTGCCCCTGGTCAGCTGGTACTGCAAGGAAGGCTCCCAGGCCACCGCATAACCGTTGTCGACGGTGTACTGACCATCCACCTCGACTTCCTGAATATCGCCATACCCATTGAAAAACAACGTCCCCTGCCCCGTCACCCGCAAGACAAACAGGCCTTCGTTGAAAAACCCCTTCAAGCCGTCAAACTTGGTATCACAGGTGATGCCCTCGGTGGATGCCAGGTAGGCGCCCTTTTCCAGGTAAAGTTCGCCTCCCTCCAGGGGATGTGCCACGATATGCCCTGGTGAGCCTGGTGCAAACGCGATCTGCCCGGGGCCGCCTTCCGCAGAGTACGTATTCTGGAAAAAACTCTCACCGCTGAGCAGTTTCCGTTTCAGCCCCGCCAGCATGCCTCCTCGCGCTGCTGTTTCCGTCTTGATGTTACTTGACATCCACGCCATGGCGCCAGATTCCGCGACCACACGTTCACCTGGCTGCAGGTCGACTTCCACCGCGGAGTATGTCGGCTGAGACTCTAGTCGGTATTTCATTGATCGTTATCTCGCCGAGGTGGCCGGTAAGAGAGGTCCCAGGCTCGCTCCGAACTCCGTCGGATTATGCGACTGCGTCAAGAGCCGACCCTGCCCACTGAATTTCATCACCAATCCCTCGCCGGCCAACCAGGACTGAAACCACGATTTCCCCGCCTTCGTCACCTGATACTCCAGCCCACTCTCAAAGGCAACGACGTGCCCCGTATCGACAGTCAGTTCACCGTCAACCTGATTTTCAACCAGACGTCCAAACGCGCTAACCAGCAATGGGCCCGAACCCGACGCCTCGACAAAGAAGAGCTTTTCTCCGCCAAAAAAACCTTTAAAACCCTGAAACTGCGTATCGAGTTGCACTTCCGGCGCGGAGGCCAGATAGCTACCGCCGGCACACAACCAATTCGTATGCGGCTCGACATCGACGACGAACACTTCACCCTGCTGTGTGGGCGCCAGCCCCACTTCTCCGGGTTGTCCCTCAGCGGCCTGGTAGGTCGACATAAAGAAGTTGTCCCCAGCCAGCAGACGTTTCACTCCCCCTAGCAGCCCTTTCGTGCGACCGCTACTACGAGCCGTCACGTCAACGGAAATATTCGACGACGCGCGGTACAACGCACCGGATTCCGAAATGAAACGTTCACCCGGTCCCAGATGAACCAACGCCGATTCAAAGGCGCCGTTTCCAAGGATCTCTATGTTCACGTCGTCCTCCGTTTGAAAATCCCTTGCCAGGACCACCACCAGCGCAACGCGTCAACGGCAATAGCGAGCCAGCCATCCCGCCATCCCCGCGAGATGCCGCGTCTGCAGATACAGCTTGCCTCTGCCCGAGAACCGCATCACCAGACCCTCCCCTGAGAAAAGCGTCTGCTTCAGTCCACCCATCCCGGTAATCTTGTAGGAAAGGCTGGGTTCAAAGGCCACCACGTGCCCGGTGTCGACGATAAATTCCCCATCGACATCCTTTTCAATCACTCCGCCATACCCGTTAAAAAACAGGTTGCCCGTTCCAGAAACTTCGATCATGAACGCCCCGTCTCCCGAAAAGAAGGAGCGTAAGCCGCCGAAACGCGTCTTCAAGGCCAGTCCTGGCGTGCAGCCCAAAAACGCACCTGCCGTCAACAGAAAGCTGTCATCCTGCAGCTCCCGATGCAGCACAGAGCCCGACATGGCTGGTGTCAACGATACGTAAGCCATCTGATTGGCTGTGTATTCCGACACAAACAGCGATTCCCCGCCGACCAGGCGCCGCAGAATCGACTTGAATAAACCTGCTGGCAGCCGCGTATTCAAATCCAGCCCGGCACTCATACGCGACATCGCGCCGCCTTCTGACCAGAAGGATTCACCGGGTTCCAGCGCGACCGTCAGGTCGCCGTAGGCTGGATTTCCACTAATGTCGTATTTCATGTGCTTTTCCGCTCCATTGCGAACGCCATGCATCGCGCGCCGCGTCGGGCCACACCCACACAGCGCGGGTCAACCTAGGTCTTTCGCCATCGGTTGTCGAGTGTAAAATTCGCGCATTTTTACACACCCCACTGAGCAGCTGCGGGCAATCTCAAAAAGGGTTCACTCTCCCGAGGGAGGCCTACTCGTAGGCCCGGACGTAATGCCGGCGTAACGTCCGTGGTGTGAACGAAAAGATGCGCGCCGCACGCATGTGGAACCGGAGACGCATAGGCCGCCCCTGCAGCTGATGCAGATCCTTCTGTCCCTTCCAGCGCAGCGCATGACGGACCGAATCGCTGGTTAACGGCATTGCCTCGTCACGGCCGAAACCTTTGATCGGCTGTCCCTCGGCGTCTAGTGCCTCGACTACGATCTCGCCTCCCTTGGCATCCGCATTTAACAACAACGTGTCGCCCAGGAACAAGAATGGCCTGGTCGTCAGCGTACCACCATCCGCACCGCTGTTGACTGAAACGAAGCCATCCACTCGCAGGGTCGCGAGTCCAACCCCTTTGCTGGGTTCTTTTGCATTGGGATCTTTTTTTGGCGGATCCCCGGTCCAGGTCCACCAGTGCTTGGCATTGGTGCCTGAATAAAAGAAATAGATGCGGTCGTCAATCACGATCGGCTCCGGGGTGTAATAAGGAATAACGTAACCCCAATCCCAGTCCTTGTCTCGCTTCCCGTAGGGAAGGAAGATCGCCTTCCTCGTCGCATCACTCCAATCGGCATCGCGATTCATTGACGCGTGGGTCATGGCTCCCCGGCCACCCACCCGGTTCCAGACGATCCCATCACGACTGTACGCCAACTGGAGATCCTGCCGGTCGGTCCACGGTTTGTCCGCCGGAATCGGCTTCAATGATTCATTGTGGTAAGCACCAATCGCGCCCAGGTAAACATTTTTATAGGGCATGGGTGCCATTTGATAAAATTGTGTCTGTTGCACCGCATCCATCCGCGTCCGCCGCAACACCGTGATCTTCGGGGACCAGTTGAAAAAGTCCTCGCTTTCCGTCCGGCTGATCAACCGCGTGTTGGGTGGCCCAAAGCGCAGAAACGCCACATATCTGCCGCGCTGCGCATCCCAGAACGGGCATATCTGGGTATCACTGAAGGGGATCAACGGCAATTCCTTGGACGGCGTCCAGTGAATTCCATCGGGCGAGAAGGCGGCACTCGTCATCCATGTCGCCGCAGTTCCATCTGGATTACAACTGAACAACATTTTGTACCGCCGTTGAGGATCTTTTTCCCGACGATCGAAAATGATGCCCGGGCATTGAAACCCCTGGACGGCCGGGTGTTGGACCTGATTCGAGCCAGTCGCTTTGTCCAGCGCAGGCTTCTCCCAGGTGACACCATCACGTGACGTCGCGTAAAACAACACCCCTGTCGACGTCCCGTCGGTCTTCTTCCAACCTTGATACCACATCCGGAACATTTTTTTCTGCGGATCATAGTGCACTGTTCCGTAGCCGGGCGCTCCCTCTTCAAAAGCTGACGTCTTCACCAGGACCGGGTTTTGTTTATGCTTCACTGGCTGGTTGAGTTGCCGCCATGCGCCCTCCATCGATTCAATCATCAGGTCATCGATAAAGAGTTCGGTACCCCGTAGCAGGCGCACGCCCCTCACCGTCGTGTCGTTCACGTTCTTGAACAATCCAGCCGGTGCCTTCAATCCATAACCGACGAATTGCTCCTCGTTGAAGGCCGTGTCATCGAGTTTCGTTTCCTCTTCGCTATAGAGCGCGCTCGCTACGGTCATGACGCACGCCAACGCCAGGATGGTTTTCTGTACCATGATGCCTGCCCCGAGTAGTGTGATGCAATGGATGAACGTTGTTTCCGCCAGCTTCAAGTGTTCCGCATTGTACACCAACTGGACACGTCTGATCCGTTACAATGGCGGGTCGTCAATGGCTGAAATCCCGCACCGTGTCGCCTGCCGGAGAGCCGCATGCCACCCACGTCAATCGCCCGTGTTTTCCTGCCACTTCTGGCGTTCGCGTTGCCAGCCGCGACGACCACCGCGCAATCGCCAAAGAACGGGCTAACGGATCTTGCGGATCAGGCCATCGCAATCTGGGATTTTTCAGATCCCGCCGCGGGTATGTTGCGCGACGTCAGTGGAAATGCGCACCACGGCAAACTGGTTGGCGCTACGTGGGTCGAGGGTCCCTGGGGGAACGCCTTGCGTTTCCGCCGCGCCCAGCGGAACTACGTCTCGGTCGCTGACACAGCCGGACTGCGCGTGCAACCGCCCTATTCTTTTGGCGTCTGGTTCCGTACGACCAGCTCCCAGAACAACGCCGTCTACCTGCTCAAGAATGGTGGCACTTTCACGGGCTGCGGCCTCTATTACTATGGAGACTCAATGGCCATGTACGTGGACGCCAAAGGCGTCGACGACAAACTCTACCACAACGGCAATAGCGCGCAGCACATGCCCAACGGAAGTTGGCACCACGCCGTCGCCAGTGTGGGCGCTGGCAAACAGACCCTCTACCTGGACGGCAAGGTCTTTACGCAGCGTGCGATTCCCGAAGACCTGCGGGTCAGCTATGAAGGCACCGGCGGTTTGCAGCTGGGCTGCTGGCTCGGGAACGGTCATTTCGAAGGGTTGATGGGAGGCGCTTTTCTCCTCAAGAAAGCGCTGGATGCAGGCCAGATCAAGAGGTTGTTTCAGCGCGGCAACCAGCGTTTCAACGCGCCGCACACCATCGCCACAACGGTCAGCCCGCCTGTCATTGATGGCCAGCTGAGTGAGCACTGCTGGCAACACGCGTCGG
>CAZITS010000447.1:0-5252 GCA_964542185.1 uncultured Pirellulaceae bacterium | reverse complement strand
CCCTTACTTGCGGAATTGTGACGTGAGATTCATCGACAACCAGGAGGAAATCGTCGGGAAAAAAACTGTACAGGGTGTCCGGTGCTTCACCTGCTGAGCGACCAGAAAGTGGACGGCTGTAATTTTCGATACCAGGACAGTGCCCCGCCTCGGTCAACATCTCTAGATCAAAGCGAGTCCGAGCATTCAAGCGTTGTGCTTCGAGAAGCTTCCCCTGATCCCGAAACAACTCAAGCTGTTGTTGGAGTTCTTCCCGAATCCGTTCCACCGCGGCTCCGATTCGGTCTTCGGGCATGACAAAGTGTTTTGCAGGATAGATGAACATTTGGGGAAGTGACGAAATGGTCTCACCGCTTGTGGGATCGATGATCGCCAACTGCTCTACCTCATCTCCCCACAGCTCTATCCGATAAGCAAACTCCTCGTACGCGGGCCAAATTTCAACGCAGTCACCACGGACGCGAAATTTACCCCGCTCAAAACTTACGTCGTTCCGCTGATAATGGATATCAACTAGTTTCATCAGCATTTCATCGCGGTCAACACTCTCCCCACGTATCAGGCTCACCATCAATTCCCGATAGTCATCGGGTGAACCCAGCCCATAGATACAGGAAACGCTGGCGACGATGATCACATCCTTGCGACTGACGAGAGAACTAGTCGACGCGAGCCGCAAGCGATCGATCTCTTCATTGATTGACGCGTCTTTTTCGATGTAGATGTCACGCTGAGGTATATAGGCCTCAGGCTGGTAATAGTCGTAATAGCTAACGAAATAATGAACCGCATTGTGTGGAAAGAATGCCTTGAACTCGGAATACAGCTGGGCCGACAAAGTCTTGTTGTGCGAAATCACCAGAGTTGGCTTGCGGATCCGCTGGATTACATTCGCCATTGTGAATGTCTTGCCGGACCCGGTAACTCCCAACAAGACTTGTTCCTTGCGGCCTCGTTGCAAGCCGTCGCAAAGTGCATCAATCGCCTGCGGCTGGTCACCCGCAGGTTCAAAAGAGCTTTCCAGTTGAAATTCCATGGCTAATCTGCCCGACAAATGTGACTCAGGAGAGCACCCTGCTGACCACCCATCGGCGAACCCAACAGCAGGTGAGAACGTCTCTGCCTGGGGCGCAACTGAACAAACCTTTTGCGCCGTAGCGAACGTGTGGTCATGAGTTTTGTTTCTTGATCGCGGTCAACCAACATTAGCGCCGGCTTGCCAATGCAAGCCAAGGGCTACCATTAAGTAACAGGCCAAACTCCGATACGATACCGCTTGGCCTGCCGAGTGTGATCACCCCAGCATGACCTGGGCCCCGGTCGAGAGAACAATGCAAACCCGATATAATAAGGTCAAATGGTGCCCTGCGTCACGGGCACGCTGCAATGCAAGTGTCCGGGCCCCAACCTGATTGGGCGTTAGCACGCGAATCACTGAAGCCATTCGTATCAAGATACACTGGATCCACTGCTGCCATTCCGTTTCAGGCCGGTCCAGGTGAATTAAGGAATATCCATGTCTACTGAGTTTTCTTCCATACAGGCTGCTGTGAGTGCGATCGGTCGCGGTGAAGTCGTGATCGTAGTCGACGCCGAAGACCGAGAAAATGAAGGAGACTTTATCTGTGCTGCCGAAAAAGCCACACCGGAAGTGATCAATTTCATGCTGCGTGGGCTCGGTGATTTCTGCATGGCAATTCTTCCAGAAACATGCGAACGCCTCGATCTCAAACCACTGGTTGATTCAAATACGACACGACTAGAAACCGCATTCCTGACCCCTCTTGATCACAAATCTTCCAAGACAGGTATCACTGCCCAAGAGCGTTCCGACACTGTCCAGGCGATTGTCACTCCAGCTTCAAGCGCCAATGACTTTGTGCGACCAGGGCACGTGCACTTGCTCCTCGCTAAGGAAGGGGGAGTACTGCGGCGAGCAGGCCATACTGAAGCAGCTGTTGACTTGACGAGAATGGCAGGTTTGCAACCGGGGGGCGTTCTTTGTGAGATCCTGAATCAATCGGGCAATCGCGCATCGCGTGACGAACTTCTACAAATTGCGCAAACACATAGTTTGGAGATCATCTCGATTGAGGAGCTGATTGCCCACCGTCGCCTTAGTGAGAAACTCGTCAGCCGGACAGCGAGCGCCAAACTGCCAACCCGTTATGGCGACTTTGATATCATTGTGTTTGACGTCATGTTTGAAGATCAGGAGCCGATCGCACTGGTGATGGGAAACCCCAGCGAATCCAAACAAGCGCCTTTAGTTCGGATGCACTCCAGTTGTTTTACTGGCGACCTGATTCAGTCTCTCCGCTGTGACTGCGGTGACCAGTTGCAAATGGCACTTGAAACCATAGGCCAAGAAGGATGTGGTGTATTGGTCTACTTGCCGCAGGAAGGCCGTGGAATCGGATTGCGTGAAAAAATCAAAGCGTACGGCCTGCAGGACGATGGATTCGACACGGTAGAGGCGAATCACGCGCTCGGACACAAAGCGGATATGCGGGACTACGGGATCGGAATCCAAATCCTCAAAGATCTCGGTTTGTCTGACGTCCGTTTATTGACAAATAATCCAAAGAAAACAGAGGCCTTCAACCTGCGAGGCTTTGACCTGCACGTCATCGACCAGGTCCCGATCTTGCCGCCAGCAAACGAACATAACGCCCACTACCTGGCAACGAAGCGTGACAAATTAGGACACCGCCTGCCCAGCGACTCCGAATGAGTTCAACCGGCCTGGCTGGCCGTTATCTAACGCGCACGACGCCGCTAATGACACTATCTGCCTGTGCACGACATTGGATTGCTGTACTGCGCTGTTGTGCGGCAACACATACTCAACGTCGATTGACATTTTGCCGAGACACATTTGCGCGAGACGCACCTGCTGCCCGCGCATTCCCGACTCGACGCCGGGGCTGCCCAGATACATCTCGCGGCGCATTTGTCGGTTGTCCGTAGAGCAACGGTGGACTCCGAGTCCATCCCTTGGGCAATGATGGGGCCGCAAAACTGCGTTCGTGTAAATTGAGCGGATCGGTCCATTTCCATTCACGTTTTGTGAGTACAAGTGTTGTGCTCGCGGGATTGCGGACCGGATCGTAATTTGGCGGGAATATTTTCAGCGCCTGCGGATAAAACACCTTATCGAAAATCACATGAAGCATTTTATACTCGGCAGCATCGTCCTGTCGCCGCGGAAATGCCTCAAGCCAATACTCACCTCTATTGGCTGCTTCTTGTGGGGTAATCACGTGTAACCAGTAACGGTCCTTGATTTTCGACGCGTCGGCAGAAAACAAGAACGGCAGAGGACCATCCGCCAGCCCTTTACCCACCATATCCGGAGGCAGCCGAATCTCCATTAGCTGCCGCGTTGGCGTATGCAGCTGAAAAATGGACTTTCCGTTGCAAACCCAGTGTTCAAAACTTTCCTGGTCCTGATCAACATATATCGGTTTTTCTCCGGATTTTTTCGCTGGTCGATAGTTGCGCACACGTTCGACTTTAAACATGCCTTTGTTCGGTGATGAAAAACGGATCTTGCCGGAGCTAATGGTCTTCGCCTGCATAAGTCCCGTCTGGGCATCAACACCTGCACCAAATACAGGGTCATACTCCCAACGTGTAAACTCACAGCGGAATCGCTGAACCTGGCTGCTTGTCTTGGCCCAATAGTCGACCAATTGATTGACGTAAAGCTCCTCACGTGGGGTGAGCGGCAGAAACGAGGGGGCTTGCGGCCGACGTACCGAAGGAGCCTCTCGCCGCGGAACACCTGGTGGGCGTATCGGACTACGTGGATTCGTACGTGCCGCAGTACGCTCCCGTTGACGCCTGTTGCCCTGTTGCTGAGCGAGGCTCGTAGAGAAACTTCCTAGCAACAAACCTGCCAGCAGTAAGACACACACGCTACATCGATCAAACATTGAGGTGGCACCTCTCGGCAGTCGTCCCGAACCAAACGGATTCCAACGAAGGGGTGGGATTCTAGCAAGATCGGATAGTCACCCCTAGGCCGCTTTCTTCAGCAGCCAGGCAAGCCAGCCCACGTCTCGTCGCAGCCGACTGCAACCTGGGTGCTGCCAACGGTCATACTGGCTGCACAACTACCGGGAATGAGAGTCAACCAGGGCCTTATTGGCATAGCCGATTGTAAATCCATACACCGGCAAGCCAACTCTACTGGGAAGATCGCTACCGCAGGCAACTATGCCTGAACGGCCACAAACGGTGCATCCAGGAACGATCTAACTTAGTCAGGGGAACACATCTTCTCCATCAGGAAAAGACGTCCTTCAACCGACATCACAGAACCAGCCCCAACACCGATTCACTTCTTGGCCATAGCCTCTGCCAGTTCATTGACCGTGACTTTACCGTCACCATCAGTGTCTGCCGTAGTGTACGTAAATCCCTCTTTGGACCATTCTTCCTTAGCGAGCACTCCATCTTTATCGCTATCGAACTTCTGCAGCCAATTCGCGGCATGTTTTCGATACTGCTCGGCACGTCCCCCCGAAGAACGACTGCGGGAAGAACGGCTGCTAGATGAAGTCCGAGTCGAACCACGCTCTCGAGAACGTGAACGAGAAGAGCCGCCTGCACCGCGAACCGCTCCATCTTGGCCAGCGGCAATCGCCTCCTTGGGTGTCACAATGCCATCGTCGTTGAGATCAAACTGCCTGAAATCAGTTGCCTTCTTCTCGGACCACGATGCGTAATATTCATCCATCATGACCTGTCCATCCCGATTGGCATCAAGGTCCCCAAACCACTCGGGCAAGTCTTCGTACTTGGAAAGTCTCTCATCCGCATCCATACCCCGATATGATCCAGGAGCTGAAGATGCAGTATTGGAACGCCTATCACGCGAAGATTCGGAACGCGAACCACGTGACCGACCGCGAGACGACCGATCTCCGCGGCCCTCGGAAGACCCACGACCTCGTCCACCCCAACCTCCTCGCGACATGCGACTGGACATCCACTCCGACAACTCTTCTTTCGAAATTTTCTGGTCCTTATTCTTGTCGGCCTCTTCAGCGCCACCACCACGAATGGAGCCCCACTCGTCCTTCTCCAGAACCCCGCTTTTATTTTTGTCATACCGGCCGAACATAAAATCTGCGATGCGCGAACCGCCACCGCCCCCACTACTTGAACCACCTCGGCCACCTCGACCACCCCGGCCGCCGAAACCACCCCAGCCACCGCGTCCACGATCACTGCGTCCACGATCA
>CAZITS010000446.1:0-5257 GCA_964542185.1 uncultured Pirellulaceae bacterium | reverse complement strand
GTGTTGCAGAAATGGCGCCGCGAGTCAATCTGGTCGTCAACGTGGCGCGGGAGCGTGGCGCGTTGAGCATCCACTGTCCGAGTGGGGGCATGAACCACTATGCGGAGACTGCTATGCGGCGCCGTGCGCAACAGGCGCCGCCGGTGAAGACCAAGGTGTTACTTAAGAGCTGGTGTCATTTGGATCCACAGCGTGAAAGTGCTTTGCCCATCGATGATGCCGACGGCGGCTGTGATTGTCAGCCGCGTTGTCGCGGCGTGGTATTGCGCCCGCAGATCGATGCGATCAAGATTCATCCGGAAGATGCAATCACCGACAGTGCGGAGGCTTATTACTTGATGCGTGCTCGGGGGATCACGAATGTTGTGGTCATGGGGGTACACACAAACATGTGTGTGCTAGGTCGGCCCTTTGGCATTCGGCAGTTGACTTATCAGGGGCAGCAGGTGCTGTTAATGCGGGACCTGACAGACACCATGTACAATTCACGCAGCAAACCGTTTGTAAATCACTTTCGCGGGACGGATCTGGTTGTCGCGCATATTGAAAAGTACTGGTGCCCCACGGTGACAAGCGCTTCTATTCTGGGGGGCCACCCGCTGCGATTCAAAAACGATCCAGAGTCTCCGGGCCAGCGCTAAGGCGGGATTGGATGTCCGCCAGGATACGTTGTTCAAGCGCGATGTCGCGTCCCAGCGGAATCCAGCCAAGTGTGGTGGACCCGTTTTCGATGCGATCCTGATCACGAGCGATTGAACCATCGTGACGCATCGCTGTACCATCGGCGGTACGACGTTCCGGTTGTGCGACGTCTTCCAGTTCTTTTTGGACGACCACTTCGATCCGATATCCCGCATCGACAGGGACCACGCGTACCAGGGCGCTAAGACGAATCGACTGCAAGGTCGCTTGCCATGCGTCGAATCGGGTAGTGGAGTCTGAATTCCAAGGTTCGAGCAGGGTGGCTGCTGCCCGGGGTACCGTTTCGATGCGACCTTCGGTGAGAATTTCGCCGGCTAGTTTTACCTGTTCTTCACGCTCGATATCAAAATAGGTATCGATCGAATCTACCAGTTGGTTCCACAGCAGGTCACGGTCTGTGACGCCGACAAAGAGAGGGTTTTCCAGCAATTGAAGCGTTTGGCCGTTCTCGATGGGGGAGAGCCCCTGGTGGAGTCCGCAGCCGATGGTGCCCACCACGACGGAGGCAGTCAGCACCAGTATGGCGGGTGTGTGCCACGGAGACCTGGGAGATAAACGCGATGCCAACATCAGTCGCCAGTTTGTGGAAGCAGGCAGAACGGGAGCGTATTTCACTCGTGGCTGCGAAGTGTCCTCAAATCAGCGACTTGAGACAAGGTCAGCCGTGAGGGTCCCCGTTGGGTGGCAAAGCACCTAGCCGGTCGCGGCTGGAGGGTTACCGAGCCGGCGATACGCTTCGACGGCCAGCTCGTCGCAACGATCGTTTTCCGGGTGGCCGCTGTGTCCGGCGACACGTGTGTAATGCACGTCATGCTGTGCAGCGAGTCCGTCGAGTTGCTGCCACAACTCGACGTTTTTTACCGGTACCCACTTGCGCGCGCCTTCACGACGTTGCCAGTTATTACTTTTCCATTTGGGCATCCATTCGCTGAGTCCCTTGCCGACATACACGCTATCGGTGAAAAGTTCGACCTGGCAACTTCGTTTGAGCGCTTGAAGACCCTCGATAACCGCCATCAGCTCCATGCGATTGTTGGTAGTCTCCACTTCGGCGCCGAAACGTTCCTGCTCCTGTCCGGTGCGGAGATCTCTGAGGATATATGCCCATCCGCCCGGCCCAGGGTTTCCACTACATGCCCCGTCAGTAAAGAGATGAACCTGTCGCGGTTCGTGGGGATCAGTCAAGTCATATTCTCCGCTGTTTCATCTCGAGTGCCAGGTTGCCTGGGATCGACCCCAAGAGGTAAAGCGGGTTGCTGTGCAGTTGCCATTCCACGCAATTGGGGGTCCAGGCGGGTTTCCGTCGGCCGTGTTGACGAGCAAATCCATGGAACCGTCACCCAGAACGTGCTGCCTTGTCCCACTTCGCTTTCGAAATAGACGCTGCCGCCGAGCAATTTCGAGAGTTCTTTGACGATCGAGAGTCCGAGTCCCGTGCCGGAATATTCTCTGGTGAGTCCGTCTGCGCCAAGGACGCTTTCACTTTGACGAAACTTGTCAAAAATGGTTGCCCGCTCTTCACTCGCAATTCCGACTCCCGTGTCAGCAACGGTGAGTTTCAGGAGGTCGCCAGGTTTGCGTTCTGCGGAAACGACGATACGGCCGCCTTCGGGAGTAAATTTGATGGCATTGGAAAGCAAGTTCGTGAGGATTTGCTGGATTTTTGCCTGGTCTTGAAACAGGGGTTCCTGGTTCTCGACAGCCTGCACATCGAGGTCGATATTTTTTTCCTCGGTGAGCAGACGGACCATGTCACATTGAGCGCGCACGACGAGACCAATCTGAAACTCACTGGGTTTGAGTTCCATTTTGCCGGCTTCGAGCTTTGCCAGGTCCAGGATGTCATTGATCATTTCCAGCAGTACACGCCCTGAAGAACGAATGTTCTGGGCGTAGCGGCGTTGTTTTTCGTCGAGCGAGTCGATTCCCTGAAGGACTTCCGAGAATCCGATGATACTGTTCAGCGGCGTACGTAGTTCATGGCTCATGTTGGCCATGAAGTCATCTTTGAGCCGGTTCATTTCGTACAGCCGCATATTGAGCTGAGCGAGTTCGTCCACTTTGGAATCGAGTTCGTAATTAACTTGTTTGAGTTCACCTTGAGCGTCGGTCATGTGGCGCAGCATGCGGTTGAAAGACTCCGCGAGCTCCTGGAATTCATCGTTCGTTTGAATTTCGGCGCGGGAGTGGAGCTGGCCGCTGCTAATACCGTCACTGACGTCGCGGAGGTGTTTGAGAGGCTTGACAATGACATAGCGAACAACGACGTATAGCAAAACGTTGGCAACGAAAACGGTCACAATTGCCAGCGTGATCATAATTGCCCGCGCTTTATTGATGGCGCCTTGCGTTTCGGTGTAGGGGACAATCACTTTGATGACATGAAAAGGCCGCGTTGCACCACCAGTAGCGATACCCTCAGAGGCCGCGATCGCTCCGGTTTCCTGCAGGGTTGAATGACAGTCAGTGCAGTTGCGGCTCCAGTAGATTGGTTCGTAGTAATGGTATTCCGTCCGGTCTGGCGACCGGCGTTGTTCGAACAGTCGTGAATTGGGAAGAATTTGCAGGCCTTCTGTTTGCGGTGGCTCTTCTTCGGTGAGCGTTTTTTCGCTCTCGAGTAGTTGTTTCTGATGCTGGGTTTGCAGGTCTCGTAAGATTTGCCATTCCTGCATATCTTTGGTGGCAGGTACCTTGGCGTGTTCCAATTGAGTGATCAAGGACTGGCTTTCGAGCTTCAGGATCTCATACGTGAATACCTGGCGTCCTTCAAATTCCGCGCTCAGTTGCTCGGTCCAGACACGTGCTTCTGGGTTAGGGTCGGTTTCGAAACTGATGAAGTGTGACCGCATCAGTAGCATTACGACATTATCGCTGGCTTTGTTGCGGGTGGCTTCGATGACCAGATTTTCTGCGACGCGGTTGACCCAGAAAAAAGCGGTGGCGATCAAGACGAGCAGGCAGAAGCCAAAAAGCAGACGGCATTTTCGCTCGAGGTTGGTTTCCCCGAGAACGCGTTTGATCGATCGATAGCCCATTGCGTGCTGCCGAGACTCGCGATGCCGAAAAGAGCACCAGTAGCTTGAGGTGTGTAACAGATTCTAAGGTGCGTGCCAGCTTCCGGCCAGTGCAATCCGCCGATTGAATCCGCACCGACCTTCCGGTAACGCGGCTACATGTACATCGTCGGAGTTCGTACAATAGTCCAAGTTATCCCTGGGCGCAAGGTCCATGGAGGTGGGAGCCAGGAAATGTTGTCAGGTGACCTGGAATGACCGGAAATAAGGTATCCCGATGGACAGCAGGGGGGTGGGGTGCCGTTGTGGGGACGTTGTTTTGTTTTCTGGGGTCTTCGCTGACGCATGCCGCAGGGAAGGCTGACAACGCGTTTTTTGAACGCCGGATTCGGCCGATCCTGGTGACGCGATGCTTCAAATGCCATCAGGGCCGTGGTCAAACGGCAGCCGGTTCCTTGGCGCTGGATTCACGTGAGGCGGTCAGGCGGGGTGGCCAGTCCGGGCCTGCGATTATTCCGGGCCAGCCTGAGCAGAGCTTGCTGATGAAGAAAGTACGCTCTGCCGATCCGGAGCTGCGCATGCCTCCTGATCCGGAATTGCCGCTTTCGGCAGTAGAGATCCGCTGGTTAGAACAATGGATTCGTAACGGGGCACCGGATCCACGCGACACACCGGACGCGAAGACGGATTTGCAGCGGCTCGATCTTCAAGAGGCAGCAGGTTTCTGGTCGTTCCAGCCAATCCAGCCAGTTCCATTACCTGTCCTTGAACCTCTCGGCTGGGCGATCGGTCCGGTCGACTATTTCCTCCAGTCGGGGTGGCAAGACAGCGAGTTGCGCCCTGTGCGAGAGGCGTCGCGCCAAGTCGCCGTGCGGCGGATCTATTTCGGTCTCATTGGTTTGCCACCGACGCGTTTTCAGCTCGCACGGGATCTGGGAGATACCAGCGTCGATTCCTGGTTCCGTTTGACCGATCGCTTGTTGGCCTCGCCGCACTACGGAGAGCGGTGGGCCCGGCATTGGCTTGACGTGGTTCGCTATGCCGATTCTCAGGGAGACCCCAATCAGGACTTCCCCATTCCGCAGGCGTACAAATTCCGCAATTATGTGATTGACGCTTTCAATCAGGACAAGCCGTTCGATCTATTCCTGCAAGAACAGGTCGCGGGAGACCTGATGCCCGTCCTTGATCCCGTCACAACGCGTGCCCGCAAAATTGCCACAGGATTTCTGGCAATGAGCCGTCGACAGAGCGGCGCGGAACATCTGCGGATTGAAGACACGATCGATACATTGGGACGTAGTGTATTGGGGCTGGCACTTGGATGCGCCCGTTGTCACGACCATAAATTTGATCCCGTGTCCCATCGTGACTATTACGCACTGTACGGGTTTTTTAGCAGCTCACGTTACGCCAGTGTTGTGGAGGCTGGCCCGTTCTATCAGCGGGATTTTGTGCCTTTGATTCCTGCCGCCGAGTTGGAGCGGCAAGTGGGACCGGCACGCCAGGAATTGGCTGCTTTGGATCAGCGTCTGGCCGAA
>CAZITS010000445.1:0-5258 GCA_964542185.1 uncultured Pirellulaceae bacterium | reverse complement strand
CATCCCGGTCGGGGAAAAACTCAAAATCGCCCACCTTGGACGGCAGCGTGAGTGGTTGTGTCATGGGTCCAGTCGCGTCACCGAGTAACTGCAATTCTGCCCGCGACCCAACTTGCCCCCCGAGCGGATACGCAACCAAAGGCCGCGGGTAGGTTCCCACATGTGCCCGGTAATAAATCCATCGCCCGCCTTTATAGAGTTGCTGACGAATGTGAATGAAGTACGTTCCACTGCGAGGTGCAAGCAGCGACGCGATGGGATCCTGGATATGAAGATCGCTGTCATCTTCATGCAACATTTCGTTGCCGTGCTCGTCGAGAATACGCAACATCAAGTCATATTCAGATTCAGCATAAGCCTTGTCACACAAACGCACCGAATCGATCTCGACAGACAATCGCTGTCCGGCTTCAAGATCAACTCGGTAGTAATCGTGATCCAGTTCCCGCGTGACTTTGATTTCACCCGCAATGGTTGAATTGAGCGGAATGGGTTGGGCCGTCGCCAGAGTTCCATTCCGCTGCCCGATCGCCTTGTCATTGGGTGTGACGACCGTTTCACCACCGCTGTACGTCACGTGGAAACCACCTCGTTCCAATTCCGGAACAATCGGAAACGGCCCGACCCAGAATGTCGCAACGGTCGACAGCGTATCTGCTGTGCGCAAGCGGAGCGGGTGCTCGCCCAGAGGACAGTCGGCCGCGACCACGAATTTGCACTTCACTCGGTCGCGCACGAAGCCACCGTGATGCAAACTGATCACCTGCTTGCGCGGGGGCAGCTCCTCAAAGTCAATCGCCTGGATACCCGGTCGATAAAAGAGCACTTCCTGCGGGCGGCTGATGTCGCGACCTTCAAGGATCACTTCGACCGTGGTACCACGTTGGCCACTGCGTGGCCGGAGTACTTCGATGTTACGATTCTGCCCAGCGTGCGAGGACGGCGTGGACACAAGCGCCGTCGACACGATCAGCATCCAGATTGCCCACCGCGTTTCACACAACGAATGTCGAAATCCAGCGATCAACTCTCGATTCCACATGCGACCTTCCATTTCGAAACGGAGCCTTCAGGCGAGCAAGCCCCTCACCAGTTTGCCACCCTTAATGATCTCAATCGGACGGATACCGAAGGCGAGCAATTCATTGTTGGCGTCAATACCCAGCTGGTGGTAAACGGTGTACAGGAAGTCTTCGAGGGAGACAGGATTTTTGGCCGGTTCCGAAGCCGTCGCATCCGAAGCCCCATAGACCTGGCCGCGGGTGATACCACCACCGGCCAGGATCATCGAATAGCTGCGGGCCCAATGGTCGCGCCCGTTGCTGGTGTTGATTCTGGGAGTCCGGCCAAACTCACTGGTGATCATGACAAGTGTCTCATCGAGCATGCCGCGGTCATCTAAATCGGTCAGCAATCCGGCAATGGAGTGATCGAGTGCGGGGGCTTTATCGGTAAACGCGCCGCGGATGTTCACATGATTATCCCAACCGTCGTACCTGACAGTTACCAGCCTGACACCTGCCGCGACGAGCCGCCGCGCCATCATCAGCCGTGCTCCAATCGCCGCGGGCTGGCGGCGGTAACTGAGTACATAGCCGCTCCCGTAGAGATCACGAGTAGCCTGTGATTCGCCGTCAAGTGAGAAAGCCGCCCGGGCTTCCGGAGAACTCAGTAACGTGTAGGCCCGCTGGTAAAATTCATCCATAGTGCCAAGCTGGGTTTCATCAACACCTTGCTGTCGCAAACGGGTTTCGAGAATCGCCCGAGCCCGCCGTCGGCGGTCGAGCTGCTTCCGGGTCACGCCCGCGGGCAGCGCAAAATCTTTGACTTTGAACTCCCCGCGCCCACCCGGGTCAGCGTGCAATTCGAAAGCACCGTACTTGCTGCTCAGGTAACCCGTGCCGCCAGTCGACGAGACTTTATCAGGGATCGCCACATACGGTGGCAAATTCTGACGCGGACCAAACCGTTGGGACACGACCGCTCCCATCTGCGGATAGTCGATGACGGTCGTCGGCACATAACCGGTAAACAGGTGGTACGCGGCCTGGCCATGATCAGGGATCTTGCAATGCATCGACCGAATCACCGACATCTTGTCGGCAACGGTGGCCATCCTGGTAAAATTCTCACTGAAATGATGGCCCGTCTTTGTCTTGATCACGTTGAACGAGCCGCGGTAGTCCGTGGGGGCCTCAGGCTTGGGATCCCACGACTCTTGTGCCGCAAAGCCCCCCGTCAAATAGAGGTGGATTACGCTCTTGGCCGCGGGCGGTTTCTCGGACGAGTTCTCCTTGGCACGCAACAACGCGGGAAGGGTAAGTCCGAGCACGCCGCCGGCAGCGAGCTGAACGGCGGAGCGACGGTCAATCCGGTTTCTGTGATTGGCAGGCATAAGATCGTTGGCTGGGAAGGAAATCAGAAAGGGAGGGAGGGGTCGATTATAGCACGTCGCCTCGAGGCCACCGCATCAGCGTATCAGATCAGTCAACCAAAGGTCGATGCCCAGCAGCCTCGGGACATCCCTGCTGCGGGAGAGTTAATCGGTCAGCTCGAATTGCTCGTGGATCTGATTCCATTGATCGTACAAACCGACTCGATGCGCAGCTGGTGAATGGGGCCGCGAAATGAAGCGGGTGGCCGACGCGTCCCACTCCCATCAAACAAACTGCCGCATCGACAGGCACGCCCACGCATCCCCACGCGAACACGCATCACTTCGTGGAAAGATTCTCGAAGACCTGCGCCTGGTCGACACCGCCCACCGCCAGATCCAAATCACCATCACCGTCGACATCCCCAAACACGACTTCATGCGCTGGGCCGGTCGTCCTGGCCGACCAGGCGGGATCCGTTGACAACTGGCCGTCGTGCTGGAGATACAAAGCGACGCGGCGGCCACCCCAATCGGCTGCGGCCACATCCAAGTCACCGTCACCGTCGATGTCCCGAAAGTCAAAGCCGTGGTAACCGGTCTGTTCGCCGGTCTTCCAGACGACTTTCATCGAAAGCGCATTGTCTTTCCCCTGGTAAGCCAGCGCCACACTCGCACCGGCTGGCCCCCAAGGACCCTTCGCGCAAAAGATTTCTCGGCGGCCATCACCGTCAATATCAACGCAATAGAGCCTTTGGCACCACCGGACTCGATCGTTGCGGTAAACCAACTGGCCTAGATCAAACTTGCCCCGTTCATTCCGGTAAACGAACACCGTGCCCAGTTTGCTGTACGCGGCAATGATGTCCTGGTCGCCATCCGCATCCACGTCCGCAAAGATCGCTGTCTCACTGTATTCGCGCATGCCAATTCGCCGCGTGGGCCTGCTGGCGAGTTCGCCTTTCTCGTTCTCGAACAAAGCCAGGCCATAGAACGGCAAACCGGAAGCCATCAGCATGTCGAGGTCACCGTCCCCGTCGTAGTCGCCGAAATCAATCTGATTGGCGTCGGTGACCACACGCGTCTGCCAAGTTGGCCTGACGGAAAACACGGACTGCGTCTTTCCCGCGTTGTTGATGTAGAGAGTGCAGTGCGATTCATGCGTGCCCGCCAGATCCATCCACCCGTCGCCGTTAACATCGAGCGCAGAAATATGATCGCAATCCGTTGTCGTCACCGATTGCCATGACGGTTTCGATGCGAACTGGCCATTCTCGTTGGGAAAAATCACCCACCGACGAGGATTGGGGAGGCTGGTAACCAGATCCAGATCGCCGTCGCGATCCATATCGAGCAACCGGGCGTTGCCGTCCCCTCCGGAGTTCCGCGTTCCACTCGTCCACATCGGTACTTTCGAAAACTTTAGTGTCGCGACCGCGGGATCTGCCGCCGCACCGGGCATCCCAGCGCACCCAACCAACCACAGCGCGAACACCAAATCTCGAATCACGTTCATGTCATGCTCTCCCTGAGCGGTGCAAGAATAACTATTCCGGCACGACAAAATGTTGAGGATCCAGCGTCGCTCCGAGCTTGTAGTCAACGGTTTCCGACTCGACGATGAGCTTCTTGTTGTAAAACAACCTCAGTTTGGACGGCACTTTGCCACCGCCGAACGACTTGTGCCCGGAAAAATAAGACTCGCTCGCAACCGGGTCAGGTCCATGCGCTGGCGAAACAACTTCCGTTTCCAATTTCAGCAGCAGATAGCTCTGTTTGTCGAAATAGAATCGCAAGTGGCGACATTTCGGATGGCTCGCGCGAATGCCGATTGTCACGTGACCGGCAACTTCAACTCCAGCGATGCTGTCAAGTCGCCAGGCTTTTTCCGTCAAAGGGAACAGCCGCTGCGACCAGGCCGCGCGCACTTGCCCCAGTTGTTCTTTTAGCTGTTCGCCGGCAAGCTTCTGTACGCCGTTGGAGTCGCTGCGCCACGCTTGTTCACCGTTGACCGTAATCGTGTACGCGCCCTCGATCTCCTGGCGATACCAATGGGGCCACTTCGTCGCGTATTGCCCCACGAAGGGGACCGCGTCGCCCATACTGTAGAACGTCCCGCGATCCATCCACATGGTGGGGCCCTTCATCCGTGCTAATGCCCGTTGACCGCCAGCTGCTTGGATCGCGCGGCGCACCGTTTCTTCAGCCGCGGCGTCCTTCTCGGCGGCGTGCGGCGCGGGCGAAGCAGCACACAGCACCACCAGGCAAAGCGTAATTCTGAACATGGGTGTGATCCTCAAGGAACTCGTCGATGATCGTCACGAAGTATCGTATCGAGTTTCACACGCAATACGAGCGATGCGACTTGGAATTTAGTGAGGGGCTTCGACGCACATTCACTTCGCTGGTATGCAGCAGTCGGCGTCCAGATACGTTGAAAACGCTCGTTCTCGATTTCAGCTCGCCACCTTCGAGCGGCCGGCGGCGTGCAAGGACAGACGCATACCGCACGGCGACCAATGCGCCCAAGGGCTGGCTGGCAGGGGACTTCGATGCTGGTCTGCGCGTGCCGACGCCGCCAGCACCACGCTGCAGCGTCGGCCAGATCGGTCGGCGCACGCGCCGGCTGGGGAACAACTCAAGCACCCGCGCAAGCGATACTTTCCCTGCGAGACCGAGCGGCCGACAAATGGTGTCGCTGACAATCACGGGGCTTCTTGGACGGGCTTGAAAGTTGGATACTGAGCTGTGACCAACTAACCGCAGACGATCAACACCGAGAACGGGAACCGCCCTCGGAACCCCCGACCGCCGTACCGGCGCCCCCGTTCTCTCCCCCACCCCCCCCCAGCGCTCAGCCTGGCACGCAGCGCCCCGGGCGTGC
>CAZITS010000444.1:0-5259 GCA_964542185.1 uncultured Pirellulaceae bacterium | reverse complement strand
TTCGCTGGAGCTGGAACGCGGTAATCCCGCCAGCCGACGACGGCTGGAAACCCAGATCCTGCATCGAAATGGCGATACCTGGCAAGCATATTCCTATGTTTGGAATGCCGAACAAGACGATGCCCTGCTGGCGGAAGATGCAGGGCGGGATCAGACCTTTGAGGTCCTCGATCCGCAGGCACCAGGAGGAGTCACCAAACAGCCGTACCACTTCGCCAGCCGCAGCGAATGCCTGCTGTGCCATACCACTCGCGGTGGGTCCATTTACGGTTTTCAAGCCAACCAGCTCAACCGGGACCATGATTATGGTGGCATTATCGATAATCAGCTGCGGACGCTGTCCCATATCGGACTGTTCCAAACACCGCCCCCGGCCGATACCGAAAAAATGCCGGGGCCCCATGACCCACAAGCCAGCCTCACCCAGCGTGCCCGGGCATATCTGCATATCAACTGTGCGCACTGCCACCGTCGTGGCGGCGGGGGCACGGCGGCGCTCGACATTCGCTACGGGCTGACGTTGGACGAAACAAATCTGCTCAATGCCCGGCCCACGCAAGGTACGTTTGGCATCCTGTCCGCGTCAGTCGTCGCACCCGGGGACCCGGCCCGCAGCGTGCTTTATTATCGCATGGCCAAAACAGGCCGGGGACGTATGCCCTATTTCGGTTCACACGTAGTCGATCCGCAGGGCCTGCAATTGGTCTACGATTGGATCACCCAGCTGAAACCAGCAGCCACTGCGCCACCCGCTTCGGTCAGCAGACAACGCGCCGATCAGCGCGCGTTACTGGCGTCACTGCACAGCCAGGAGGCCACGGCAGAACAGTTTAGTACCGCTGCCCAGCAACTCCTTGCGCAAACCAGTGGAGCACTGCAGTTGATCCACGAAATCCAACAGGGCAGCCTGCGCGGCGCCAAGCAACAGCGCGTAATCGAACTCGTCGACGGGGTCGAGGCACTCGAAGTGCGTGATCTATTTGAACGGTTTCTGCCCGAAGAGAAACGGCTCAAACGGCTAGGAACCGTGGTCGATGCCGAGGCGCTCTTGCGTCTGAATGGTGACGCCGAGCGCGGCCGGCAACTGTTCGCCGCAGCCCGCAGCGTGCAATGTAAAAGTTGCCATCGTATCGGTGACGTTGGCCAGCAAGTGGGACCCGACTTGAAACAGATCGGAAAAAAATACGACCGCGCCCGTCTACTCGAGAGTATCCTCGAACCCTCCAAAGTGATTGACCCCAAGTTTGTGACCTACCTGATCGAAACCAAAGAAGGGCAAATTCATACGGGTTTGTTGATCGAAAAAAATGAGCGCGAAACAGTACTGAAGGATGCACAGGGAAAATTAATTCGGATCTCTGCCGGAAACGTAGAATTCACCGCACCCCAACAAAAATCACTCATGCCAGAGCTCCTGCTGCGCGACATGACGGCCGAGCAAGTGGCTGATCTGCTGTCTTTCCTGGAATCGTTGAAGTAGCACTCGACCACTGCAAACCCTTGATCGAACGGTCACCCCGCGACATCCCATCCCAACAGACCACACAGCACCGGCTGGCCGCCGGCTGTTACTGGTCCCCGCCCATTGGCACGTGTTCCGCGGCCGTTTCCAGCGCCGCAGTGATCCGCTCCACGTCGTAGACACACCCACCCCACGTCCCTCCTCCCCAGCGCTGCAGCGCAGCCCACAAACGCGTATCAGCAGGCAAGTCAGGATCGGGTTGAATGTCATCGCGGACCGGGCGCTGGGCTAGTTCCTCAGTCGCCTGCTGAGGTGAAAGAGAGCGGGACGCATCTCCTACCAGATCGACCGATCCGGTCAGCGCATTGCGATCGACAACGATACGAATCTGGTCCCCATCGCGCAACTTGCCGATCGGACCACCCGCGAGTGCTTCCGGTCCGACATGGCCGATGCAGGCGCCGGTACTGACCCCTGAAAATCGAGCGTCAGTGAGTACAGCCACTTCACGGCCCCACGGTATGAACTTCAACGCCGAAGTAATCTGATAGGTCTCCTCCATGCCAGAACCAAGCGGCCCGCGGCCCGCCAAGACCAGGATATCGCCAGGTTGAATGGGGTCATCTACCTGCCCCTTAACTGCTGCAATTGCGGCGCGCTCGCTGGTAAAGACCCGCGCCCTTCCCGTGATACGATAAACGCCATCGTCGTCCACCACCGCCGGATCAATCGCGGTCGCCTTGATGACCGAACCCTCGGGACAAAGATTGCCCATCGGAAAACAGACCGTACTGGTCATACCTTGCTGGCGCGCCTGCTCGGGCTGCAGAATCACCGTATCCGGGTCAATCCCATCCTGATCGTGCAAAAGCTGTCGTAACCGACTGCGGCGCTCGGACTGTTCCCACCAGGCGAGCGATTCCGCCAGGCTGACACCTGCCACGGTCCGCGCATCGAGGTCAAGCAGGCCAAGTCGCGCCAGGTGCAGCATCACTTCCGGGACACCACCCGCCAGAAAAACACGAACGGTCGGATGATTGGATGGCCCGTTCGGTAACACATCGACAAATCTGGGCACACTGCGATTGACCTCGTTCCAGTCCTCGACAGTGGGCCGCCGCAATCCCGCCGCAAAAGCGATGGCCGGCAGGTGCAGCAGCAAGTTCGTCGAACCACCAAAGGCAGCGTGCACGACCATCGCGTTGCGAATCGAAGCCGGGGTCAGAATATCTCGTGTGGTCCATTGCTTCTCAGCCAACTGGCGGAGCGCCGCGGCACTACGAGTCGCAACATCCAACCACACCGGTTGACCACTCGGCGCCAGCGCCGAGTGCGGCAAGCTGAGCCCGAGCGCCTCGGCGACGACTTGCGCAGTGGCCGCGGTACCCAGGAACTGACAACCGCCGCCCGCGGTGGCACAGGCCCGACACCCTGCCTCGGCCGCCTCCCGTAGCGTGATTTCACCATGCGCATAACGTGCGCCAATGGTTTGGACCTTTCCGGCATCTTCACCCACGACAGGCGGCAGCGTCACACCACCGGGTACCAGGACCGTAGGTAAATTCGGGGTGCCTGCCAGCGCGATCAACATGGCCGGCAGGCCCTTGTCACAGGTCGCTACGCCCAGCACGCCCAAACGGGTCGGCAACGAGCGAATTAATCGCCGAAACACGGTAGCCGCGTCATTGCGGTAGGGCAGACTGTCAAACATCCCTGTCGTCCCCTGACTGCGCCCGTCACAAGGATCGCTGCAGTACGCCGCAAACGGCAGCCCACCCGCCGCCTTGATCTCTCGAGCGGCGGCTTCCACCAACAACCCGACTTCCCAGTGTCCGGTGTGGTAGCCGAGTGCCACCGGCGTCCCGTCTGGCGCACGCACCCCTCCCTGAGTCGAGAGCAGGAGATACTGCGGACCGAGCATGTCCTCGGGTTTCCACCCCATACCCGCATTCTGCGTCATGCCAAACAAATGGCCGCTGGGCGACTGCCGGAGCATCTCATCCTCCAGCGGCAAGGCGCCTTCCGGTCCATGAGCCTGGGTCTGAATCGAAAAAATCGAGTCGTCCTGGGAGTCGAAAAACGCTGGAAAATCAGCCATTGTGATACAGCTCGCTTGGTTTTTCGGATGAGGGCCGCTGGGGATACTGAGCGCTGGGCAAGTACCCCGCTGCCCGGGAAACGTCCGTGTTATAATGTGGGCCTTCTTCCCGTCCAATGGGCACCCAACACTGAGGCTGTGGATGACTGGCCCCAGCCCGGACCACCTCCCGCTCTTTCCCACCCAGGTGATCGGGTCATTACCGCGGCCGCAGCTGGTTCGCGACCTGTTGGGGCAACGCCAAACATTGCCGCCACAAGAGTGGCAAGCGCGCCTCGATGACTGCGTACGGTTTGCCATCCAGTTGCAGCAACAAGCCGGACTGGACATCATCAGTGACGGCGAGTGGCGGCGGACCCAGTACATTCACGAATTCCTGTCGCGGGCAGGTGGTTTTCGTCGCTGCCGGCGATACCAGCACCAGGGGCAATCCAGACTTGGCCTGGTCGTAGTTGAACGGATGCAGACTGCCACACCGGTCTTTGTCGAAGATGCACAGTTCCTGGTCGACAATGCCCAGGCAGTCACCAAGGCAACCCTGCCCAGCCCATTCTTGATTGCCGTCCGCTACTGGCAGCCAGAATACAGTGCTGCGGCATACCCGACTTGCGAACACTTTCTGGAACATCTGGCCGAAATACTGGCACGGGAAGCCCAGGCCCTGGAGACGACCGGCGTCCAAATCATACAACTGGACGATCCCGCGTTGGCTTATTTCTGTGATCGTCGTCTGACGTCGGGACAAGCGATCCACGACGAACGACTGCAACGGGACTGGGACATCGGGCGCGATCTGAAGCACGCGATCGACGCGATCAATTGTGTTTGCGCAGGACTGGGAGTCGAGACACATCTGCACTGCTGCCACAGCGTCTCCAAACGCCACAGCGACGTCCAGGGAAACTACCAACCCATCCTGTCACGGCTGGCCGCACTTCAGGTCGATCAACTCAATCTCGAATTCGCCTATCCCGACACGGGCGACGTCGCAGACCTGAAACACGTCCCGGAACATTTTCGGGTGGGCATGGGTGTCGTCGACGTGCGCAAGGAACGACTCCCGTCGGTCGCCGAAATCGCCGACTTGGCGCGACGCGGGTTGGCGCACCTGTCGCCGCAACGCATCGTCTTGAATCCCGATTGTGGTTTTGCGCCCGACGCGGGCGAACCCCCGACGCTCGACGAAGCCTATACGAAACTCTGCCGGCTGGTGGCAGCCGCGCACCAGTTACGCGCGGAGGCAGCCGCATAATCGCCAGCGGGTACTGCCGCCCGCGGGGCCCGCACGACGGCGGCAGCGGATGGGGTCAGCGCATGGTCCGTAACATCTGCCAGCTGCCAGGCACTCGGCGAGGGTACCGAGACATTCTGCAAAGGATCTTCTTCTAGAGTATTCACGAGGACCAGGAGCCAGCCGCCGCAATAACAAAAGATCGCCAACAGGACAAGCATCCGGGCGTAAAACGACTTGGCGGCGTACTTGCCAAACAAGAAAAACAGCCCACCCGTCAAGAGTGTCAACCAACCGACCGACTGGCCCACAATAAATGCCTGGATCACCATCCCCAGGTATGCCACCCCAACCAGAACTCCGGCCAGAATCTGCCAATACTCACTGAACCGCAACTTGTTCTCAGGGCTACCACCGAACATCACACTGCAAATGAAAACGACCACGACGATCAGCCACATCATTACG
>CAZITS010000443.1:0-5276 GCA_964542185.1 uncultured Pirellulaceae bacterium | reverse complement strand
GTTTGGGCATCTGTGGCGGTGCGTGCCGAACACCCGCAAGCCACGATTGCCAATAGCCAGGTCACGGCCAGGCTGTACTTGCCCCAACCGGACTCCGGTTACTACCGAGGTACCCGGTTTGACTGGTCGGGTGTGATCTACAGTTTGCAGTGTGACGGCCACGAGTATTTTGGTGAGTGGCAGAAGTCGGATGATCCGTATTTACACGATCGGATTACGGGCCCAGTTGAGTCCTACAGCGTCGGTCCGCAGCAGAGGTCCGGCGAGACATTCTTGCGGATCGGGGTAGGCGTTTGTGACAAGGCGGAGTCGACAGCAAAACACCCGTTTCGTGTAGTGGATCACGGTCAGTGGAAAGTGAAAAAAGGTGGCAACTGGATCGAGATGCAGCATGTCGTAAAACATGGGGAGACGGGTTATCACTACGTCAAACGGCTCACGCTGACATCCGGTCGCCCGGAGTTGGTGATCGACCATTTCTTGCACAATACGGGTGCGGTACCGATTGAGACGCAAGTCTATAACCACAACTTTTTTGTGATGGATCAACAACCGACGGGCCCCGATTTTGTAGTGGGGTTTCCCTTTGAGCTGACCGCCGAACGCGACCTGGGTGGTTTTGGCGCCGTACGAGGCAAGAACCTGGTCTACCTGCGGGAGATTCCGGCCGGCGACTACATGATTTCGACGTTCCGTGGTTTTGAAACCGACGACGTGCGGCATCATGGATTCTGGCTGGAAAACCGCAAAATCAAGGCCGGCGTGCGGATGGCTACCGACCGACCACTTGCCAAACTTCAATTGTGGTCACCGCACACCACCATTTGTCCTGAGCCATTCATCGATCTGAAGATCGAATCGGGTAATGCAGATCGCTGGTCCATCCGCTACACCTTCTACACGTTGTAGCGAACCCAGGATTAATGAACCCAGAGAAGCATTGGCCCACTGGCCGCCAGTGGCGGATCAGACTGGCCACGCAGAAAGAGATGACCTCGATGCGAAGCAACGTTCTGTGTTTTTGTTGGTCCCCGTTGCTCTGTTGGGCCGTGGCAGTCACGCTGTCCCCCTGTTCGACGATCGCCGAGGAGAGGGTAGCGGTTGAGAAAAGTTCCAAACGTGTGTTGTGGGCGACCTCGCGGATCGTGGGCTCGCCGGATCCGCCCGCGCCGTATCGAACGCAAGTGGCCTTTCCGAAACTCAAGTTCGATGAGCCGCTGGCGATGACCTTTGTTCCCGGGAGCAACCGATTGGTTGTTGTGGAGCATTTCGGGAAAGTTTACACGTTCGAGCAGAGCCGCGATGTGATTGGGAAAGAGTTGTTTCTGGACCTGGCCGAAGTGCTGGAGGTACAGCGAATCAGCACGCTGGGAATCGCGTTTCATCCGAAATTTGTTGACAACGGTTTTGTGTTCATCAGTTATCGCCGGTCGGGGGAAAAACGTGGTACCAAGGTTGCCCGATTTCGAGTTTCTCCAAGCCAGCCCTGGCAAGTTGACCCCGCTAGTCATGAAGTACTCATCGACTGGCATTCGGCTGGCCACGATGGTGGCTGTTTGAAGTTTGGCCCCGATGGCTATCTGTACATCGGCATCGGCGACGGGGGTGGGCTGCATGACCCGGTACAGCGAGGGCAGGATCTCAGCTACCTCAACTCATCCATCCTGCGCATCGATGTCGACCGGCGCCAAGATGACCTCGGTTACCGGATACCCCAGGAGAATCCGTTTCGTGATACGCCCGGCGCGCGACCTGAGATCTGGGCTTACGGATTTCGGCAACCGTGGAAACTGAGTTTTGATCGAGAAACAGGTGAGCTTTGGACTGCGGATGTGGGTGAAGACTTGTGGGAGAGTGTCTATCGGGTCCAGCGTGCGGGAAACTATGGTTGGAGCGTGAATGAAGGGGGCCGACCATTTCGTCCCCAGCGTCGCCGTGGCCCCACCCCGATGCTGAAACCGGTTGTGGCGCATGACCATTCGATGTTTCGGTCAATTACAGGTGGTTTCGTTTATCGCGGCGGGCAACAAGAGATATTGCAGGGGCAGTACATTTACGGTGATTACGATACCGGCAAGATCTGGGCGTTGCATTTGGACCAGGACCGCATTGTGGACCATCGTGAGTTGTGTGATTCCACTCTGCGTATTGCAGGCTTTGCGGAAGACCGTGAGGGTGAACTCTATCTGGTCGACCATGTTGGTGGTCAGATTCACTCGCTGATACCAAACGAGGTGGCCGACACGTCGAATGCGTTTCCCAGGAAACTCAGTGAAACGGGCTTGTTTGCCTCGACAAGGGATCACGTGCCGGCCCCTGGCGTCCTGCCGTATCAAGTACTTGCACCTCAGTGGACAGATGGCAGTACGAAACAACGTTTTGTGGCGTTGCCGGGCAATGCGGTCATTGAGTTCGAAGCGGTTCGGTTTCCGTATCGCGGTGGTCGAGATGGCTGGAAGTTTCCCGATGGCGCTGTCCTCGTCGAGACCCACACACTGGCAATGGACACCGCGGATCCGCGCAGCGGGCGTCGCTTGGAGACACGGATCTTGCATCAAGAGCGTATTCCCGGCAGCGAAGCTAATGGCGACCAGTACTGGCGTGGTTACACATATGTTTGGAACGACCAGCAGACTGATGCGTTGTTGCTGGAGAATCCGGGAGGTTTGGATCGTACGTTTACGATCAAGGATGAGTCGGCAGCCAATGGCATGCGCCAGCAAACCTGGCATTTTCCAGGGCGAACGGAGTGTATGGTTTGCCATACCATGGCAGCAAAATATGTCCTGGGTTTGCAAACACTCCAAGTAAACCGTGCGCTGGGAAAAGGAGATGATAGAAATCAGTTATCCCACTTCCAGAGCCTGGGCTTGTTTGCTGCGGACTTGCCCCAGCCGCCGCCAGCACTGCCGAAGCTAGTTGATTATCACGATCCAAACGAGTCCCTTCACGATCGGGCGCGATCTTACTTGCACGCCAATTGCGCCCATTGCCACCGCAATGGCGGGGGTGGAAACGCCGATTTCTTTGTGATGGCATCGATTGATCTGCGTGCAACACAAATGGTTGACGCACCAGCGAAACATGGGTCCTTTTACATTCCGCAAGCCCGCATTGTTTCCCAACACGATCCATACCGCTCGCTCATCTACTATCGGATGGCGACGTTGGGTTCGGGGCGGATGCCGCGACTCGGTTCCCGAGTCGTGGATCAACAGGGGCTCGATCTGATTTACCAGTGGATTGCAAAAGGTGCAGGGGGTGAGGCGAAGCCCGCTACAACGGATTCTGTGGTTGCAGATCAGGTGGCTGCACTACAAGAGGAGTCTTTGTCGGAGAAACAACTGGCAGATCAACTCAGTCAGTTGCTCGCTTCAACAGTAGGCGCTACCCACCTCGCTCATGCGATCGATCAGAAGCAGCTTGCTGCGCGGTCCCGTGAGGCTGCAATCGTCCAGGCGACGCAGCACGAACGTCCTCACATTCGCGATTTGTTTGAGCGTTACTTGCCAGAGCAACGGCGCGTCAAGCGGCTGGGAACACTGGTGAACGCTGCCGACATCCTCAAGCTGTCGGGTGATGCGCGGACTGGTGAGCAGCTGTTTTTCGCCCAGGCCGGTTTACAGTGTCGGAATTGCCACCGCATTGCCGGGAAGGGGCAGGGCGTTGGACCTGATTTAGACAAAGTGGGAATGCGTCTAACGCGAGGCAAGATTCTGGAGAGTATTCTCGAGCCTTCGAAGACTGTTGATACCAGGTATTTGCAGTACCTGTGCGAAACGACCGAAGGTCAGATTCTGTCCGGCGTGATAGTCAAGAAAAACGAGCGCGCCATTTCGTTGCGAGACGCAAAAGGCAAGGTTCACATCGTTCTTCATGATCAGATCGAGACATTGGCCGCACAAGCGAAATCGATGATGCCGGAGTTGTTAACGCGCGACTTGACCGCGCAGCAACTAGCCGATTTGCTGGACTATCTGAGTCAACTGAAGTGAACGAACAACGTGCGATTGGTGACGGCAGTGCTGCGCGGACAGATCGTCGGGAACGTCTGGCACAGAGCGTAGTCGTGATTCAAGCGTGCGTCGTGTGTGATTAGAACGGGTGATGCGATGCCAAATGATTCGGCAGAGGTTAGGAAAACGCCCGCTGACTTGTTCCTGCGCGGTATTGTTTTCGCTGTTTGTCTGCTCTCGTTCAGCGAAGTACCGTCGCTGGAAGTACCGTCGCTGGCAGCAGAGTCTGCGGTAGAGACCCCACGCGTCTCCAGAGGGCTCGTTGTGTTGTATGACTTTGGGGATTCCTCGGGCACTATCGTGCGCGACCGCGCCGGCGTGTCTGACCCGATTGATCTCACGATTGAGGATCCTGGCAAGGTCCGTCGCAGCTCTGGTGCATTGGAGGTGCGCGGCAGCACACTGATTTCCAGTTTGCATCCGCCCCGACGCCTTATCCAGGCGATCAAAAAGTCGGGCGCCTTGACGATCGAAGCGTGGGTGGAGCCGAGTCGTGAAAACCAGTCAGGTCCGGCGCGGATGGTGACGCTCTCAAAGGATTCAACCAATCGGAATTTTACGCTTGGCCAGGATGGCAACCAGGTCGATGTACGTTTGCGTTCGCTCCAGACCAGTAACAATGGCCTGCCTTCACTGACAGCGAAATCTGGCAGTCTCACCACGCAACTGGCTCACCTGGTTTACGCCAGGGATCGTGACGGCGAGTCCAGAATCTGGGTGAACGGAAAACTCAGCGCGGCGGGAAAGATCTCCGGGCGACTTTCTAATTGGCAGCGAGCGATGCGTCTGGCGCTGGGTAACGAGATCAATAAATCACGCCCCTGGCTGGGGACGTATTATCTCGTCGCCATCTACCAGCGTGCCCTTTCCAGAAAAGAAGTAGAGCAAAATTATGCCGCCGGTGCTGCTGTCCTGGCGCCACCGGTGGTCGTCCGCAAGCCGCGGGATCCACGGGAAACGCACTTCGAGCTGGCAGTGGCCCCGATTCTTGCCAATCGATGCCTTGAATGCCATGACGCGTTAACCCGAAAAGGTGGCCTCGATCTCTCCGGAAAATCAACCGCCATCACTGGTGGCGATACGGGCCGCGCGTTCATTACTGGTAGTGCGAAGGACAGTCTGCTCTGGCAGTTGGTTGAACAGGACACGATGCCGCACAAACGTTCGCCACTTTCCAGCCAAGAGAAGCGAAGCATCCAGAAGTGGCTCAATGATGGTGGAGTGTGGACACTCCGCAGGCTTGACCCGGCGGTTTATGTG
>CAZITS010000442.1:1431-5279 GCA_964542185.1 uncultured Pirellulaceae bacterium | reverse complement strand
TGCGTTATCTCGAAAGGAAACACGGGGCCGCAGAGGTCAACAGCACGCAGAACGAGATGCTGAAAACACAACCGAGGACACGTTAACCGCGGCGGATGATTATCTGAAACCGCATCACGGTGAAGTCGTACTTGCCTTGGCAGTTCTGGGATTGCTCTGCTGTGGCTGCGGCCTGCCCTTGAGTCTCACCGCAATGATCTGGGGTGCCATCCAGCTGCGCAATATCCAGGATGGCTCGGTCGACCCTGATGGAAAGCGCATGCTCGTGGCAGGGACTCTGGTGGGGCTGTTCCCCTGCATCGCGGTCGGACTGTGCCTGACCTACCTCCTGTTTCACCTGCTCGTCGGATAAACTCGAGCCGTAACACAAGCGGCCTCTGGCGCTACTGACGTTCGGGACCTCGCAGTGCTCCTGTTACTCCCTCTGCCTCCTCTTGCAGGACATATCTATGAACAAACGCACGCCTTTGCTTGGAGCGCACATGTCCATCGCCGGCGGGTTCGACAAATCGGTCCAGCGCGCTCGTCAGGCAACGTGCGATTGTGTCCAGATATTTACCAAGAACAATAATCAATGGCGGGCAAAGAAGCTCGGCGAGGAAGAAGCAGCGCGGTTTCAGGCGGCGTTGGACGAAGAGAACATCACAGCCCCGATTGCTCACACGTCGTACCTCATCAATCTGGCGAGCCCCGACGACACCTTGTGGAAGAAGTCGATTGACGCGTTTGTGGAGGAATTACTGCGCATCGAACAACTGAAGATACCTTTTCTGGTTCAGCACCCGGGTGCCTTTACCACTTCCTCCGAAGAAGCCGGACTCCAGCGTATCGTAGAAGCGCTCGACGAAGCGATCGGCCAGACTGCCGACCTGAAGGCTGGCTGCTTACTGGAAAACACAGCAGGACAGGGAAGCAATCTAGGCTGGAAGTTTGAACACCTGGCCTGGATTCTGGACCACGTGGAAAACCCGGATCGCTTTGGGGTTTGTATCGATACCTGCCACGCCTATGCTGCCGGGTATCCGTTGGACACCCGAAAAGAATATCTCGCCACAATCCGGCAGCTCAATCAAACGATCGGCACCAGTTCGATCAAGGCATTTCATCTAAACGACAGCAAACGCGAGTTTGGATCACGTGTCGACCGACACGATCACATCGGACAAGGGCATCTCGGTCTGGAACCGTTCCGGCACCTGCTCAACGACCGTCGCTTCCGTGGCGTCCCGATGTACCTGGAGACACCGAAAGGCTCCGATCCCGACACCGGAGAAGACTGGGACCAAATGAACCTCAGCACCCTTCGCGCACTGCTAGAGTAACCGTGAAACCGCTGAGATAGAGCTCAACGACCTCCGCGGCCCACTAACGTGGGCCCACCTGCTCGATAGCGAGAATCACGACCGGTTCTGTCGGAATCCGGGCACCACCTTCGACACCGGCCTGTGGCTTGGCTGGCAATGATGCAATCTTGTCTGCAATCTCAAGCCCTTCGATAACTTCGCCAAACACGCAGTACCCATTCAATCTGCCATCCTCAGTCTGCGCGTAATCGAGATGATCATTACTCGCCAGGTTGATGAAAAACTCCGATGTGGCACTGTGTTCGTAGTTCGCGAGACGGGCCATCGCCAATGTGCCACGGCGATTCGACAAACCGTTGTTCGCTTCATTAAGAATGCCTCTCTCGGCAATCTCGGAACTGGTCAACTTCGGGTTCATGTCAGAGAGATACGCACCGCCCATAATCATGCTCTGAGGTGCCACGTGATGGATGATCGTATTGGCATACCAACCACGCTCGACATAGTTGACAAGAAAATTCTCTGTGGTTCGCGGCGCTTTTTCACGGTCAAGTCGGACGCGAATATTCCCCAGGGAGGTACGAATCACAATTTCCGGATGAAGATTAAGACTGGGTCGAGTGGGGGATTCAGTGGTTGGTTCTTCTGCTTTGAGATGCACCGGAGCGACAACGCCACTGCTGGCTGCTTCCGTGACCTCTGCTGGCGGGGTAGCCCGCAAGTTCGCTACAGGCGGGGAAGCCGTTCCGGACCCATCGCCACACCCGCTGCAGACAACAACCAGGCAACCCAGCATGGCGACGAAAAGACCGATGCGCATTCCCTTGCCTCCTTGCCGAGGACTGCTCCAACTCGGCCGCAACCACCCCAATCCCTGGGGGGGCCCGACGGCCTGAAATTCTGTGCGCGGCCATCATGAGAATTTAGCCCAAACAACACAACCCCTGTTTTTCCGCAGCGCCATCCGCAGATCTCCGGTTTCTTCTATTCTGCCTGGCCTGCCACGCGATCAGGGCCCTGGTAGCCAAGGCCCTTGCTATTGGCTGACACTTTCCTCTCGGTGTGGGGCCGCAGCGGCGCAAAAAAAAGAACCGCCCGGCTGGGCGGTTCTTCGGAGCTTTCTGCTGATGGTTGGAAAACGCACTTTTTGTGGTTTTCCCGCCAGGGTTACTTCTTGACTACCGATGGCAATTTGCCGGCCTTCAGAAGTGCACCAAAAGAGGGCAGTTTCTTTTTCTTATCGGCGCCCATCTTCTCGACCTTGGTCAACGCATCGTTAATTTTCTTGGTGTTCTTCTTGTCCTTCTTGGTGAGCAGCTTGCCCAGCGCTTTGCCGTAATCATTACGGTTCTTCTTGCTGATTTTCCCATCGATCTTACGCGGATCATGGCAGACGTTGCACTTCTTGACTTTGGTGACCGCCGCGGCGAGTTTCTTTTGCACGTCGGACTTTTTGTCACCTACATACTTTTTTTGCCAGGCCTTGGCATACTCACTACGGCCGTCTACTCGTTCAGTCGCACAAACAGTCAAGAAGGCAAAAACCATCAATGCGCTCAACACAGGTACGTACATTCGTTTCATTCAATTTCTCCAAATCAAAATAATTGCACTGCCAGGATTGGCATTAGAAGCGGATGTCTTTCATCCGCTTGAACAGCGCCCCAACCAGCGCAGCAGTCGCGCCGACGAGGGTGCCAGGTGCCCCCAGGGGCTTATCAAGGCGGGTTACTTAGATACTAAATCTGACCTATCGAGCTGTCAAGCGAGCCGTCAAAACCGCCTTATCTTGCCGCTACCAAGGCTGAAAACCGACCTGGAAGCGTGTGGCTTCCAGGTGCCCAACCGCAGATCCGCAAAACCGAATCCTCCAGACAGCAGAAAGCCCAACCTGCAGCGAGAATCGGCCCCTGCCGCTTGGAACGAACAGAGGGTCTGGGAAATGTCTAACACTCAACCCAATTTTGACTGAAAGCCGCCGGCGGCTGATAACCGTGAGGACGCGTTGCACGGCATTATGAGTAGGCGCTCCAAGCCTGTCTGGTATGCTCGTAGTTGAGAGCGCGTTAGCGGTATGGAGCACCTGGTCGCGCTGGTCAAATCTTCAAACAGGTTCGCACGACAACCCTTTCCCCAACAATGTCTGCGGGCTACCCTGCCTGTCGATGGGATCATCTCCAATGGCAATCGAATTTCCTTGTTGCCAATGTGGTGAGATGATGCGCACCCCCAGCAGTGCGATTGGAAAAAAAGGGCAGTGTGCGCACTGTGCCACTGTCCAGCCCATCCCCCGTCAATCGCAGCCAGCAGCAAGCGGCAACGGCAAGATCGAGTTCGATTGCCAACAGTGCCAGCAAACCGTCCGTGTGCCGGCAGCGGCGGCCGGTAAGAAAGGACGCTGCCCGCACTGCCAGCAGGTTGTCCAGATACCAGAACAATCACAACCGCCCGTCCTGCCAGAACAGACCACCACGCAAAGCGCCACACCGGCAAGCGGCAACGGCAAGATCGAGTTCGATTGCCAACAGTGCCAGCAAACCGTCC
>CAZITS010000442.1:0-1331 GCA_964542185.1 uncultured Pirellulaceae bacterium | reverse complement strand
CGGCGGCCGGTAAGAAAGGACGCTGCCCGCACTGCCAGCAGGTTGTCCAGATACCGGTTCGGTAGGGACCGTCACGCGGGCCCGGCTCAGCCTGGCGTTAAACAGCTGAGGCGAACTACCAGGGACGCGACGCGATCACACCATCACGCGGGCTGCTAGCCGAGGCGTAGAGCCGCCGCGGCATACGACCCGCTAGAAAAGCAAGCCTGCCCGCCTGGGCAGCCAAGCGCATCGCGTGTGACATCGCAACCGGTTTACGGGCGTGCGCGATCGCGGTATTCAATAACACGCCGTCGGCGCCCAATTCCATCGCCACGGCGACATCACTGGCCGTACCAACACCTGCATCAACGATCACCGGATAGTCAGGATCTCCGTCTTTCAAATACTCCAGACAAATCCGCAAATTGTTGGGGTTCAAGATGCCTTGCCCCGATCCGATCGGGCTTCCCGCCGGCATCACACTGGTCGCGCCAGCTGCTTTCAAACGACGAGCCAGGATGGGATCATCGCTGCTGTAGCACAGCACTTGAAAACCATCGGCAACCAGGCGCTCGGTCGCTTCCAGAGTGGCCACCGGATCGGGCAACAATGTCTTACTGTCGCCAAGCACTTCCAGCTTGACCCAGTTGGCACCCGGGTTATCCAGTGCCAACAGGATTTCTCTCCCCAAGCGAGCCGTTCGCACAGCATCGGCCGCAGTGTAACACCCGGCCGTATTAGGTAGCAAAATGTAACGATCGGGATCAATGTAATCCAGGATATTCTGTTGCTTTCCGTCGGTATACAACTTCTCACGACGGACTGCTACGGTCACACATTCTGCACCCGAAGCTTCTAACGAGTCACGCATGATTTCAAACGACTCGTATTTGCCGCTACCGACAATTAACCGGCCCTGGAACTCATGATCACCCAAGCGGAGCAGATCTTCCTCCGCTTGAGTACGTTCGGATACTTCCGTGACCATCGTGGCTTAGCCTCCTCCGACCAATTTGACCACTTCTAATCGATCACCGTCAGACAACACAAACGCAGCGTGTTCTCCACGGGGCACTACTTCCTGGTTGACTTCAACCGCCACATGCGGATCGACGACACCCAGTTCTTGCAGTAGCGTAGACAGCGTCACACCAGAAACGGTGTCCCGCGGCTCACCATTACAGATCACGATCACCGTACACAGGCCTCCAGAACAACGGTTCTGCCCACACAAATTCCGGCGCAGGATCCAACAGGCGTAGGCCCGAACCATCCCAGTTTTCGTGCAGTAGCCGCTACGGGTAGAACACTGCGTCCCAAACACTGCGTCCCAACTTGAGCAGCCCATC
>CAZITS010000441.1:0-5282 GCA_964542185.1 uncultured Pirellulaceae bacterium | reverse complement strand
CAACGACCAGGGCAGCAGGGACCAGGCTGCCAGCAGGAGGCAGCCACGCAGAAACGTTTGCATCGGTATCAAGAGTTCCTCACGGTTTGCTCTGGGATTGGTTCGCTGGCTGCGTTCTCAAGGGTGTCGGCCAGCTGACACCCATTGGTCGGGATCCAGGCCTGTTTTTTACCATGGCTAACCAAACGTTCGGTTTCAAGTTCCAGGGTGCAACATAAGGTAACGTTCAAGATTTCGGCAAGCGGTTTAACCGACGTCGGCGATGATTTGCTGCAGGTCGTAATCCGTGAACCCAAGTACCGGACCCAGGCGTTGTAGCTGCTGCAGGTGTGCTGGCTGGAGGGAACCGTCGGTCGTGCCTGCCAGGAAGGCGGCCTGCATCACCGTCCGTTTTTGTTCGCTGGACAACTGATCCGCAATCCCGCTGACATAGGTTGTCACATCCGTTCCGGCAGCGGCAGCCAGTTCCAGATCACGGTTGAGTTGGTCGCGTTCTGCAGCCACGCCGGTGAGTTGCCAGTGACAAGACTGGAGGGTAGCAATCGGGTCGTCCAGCCGATTTTCCGCCGCGACGACTGTCAGTACCATTACGCGCCGGACATGTTCAGTAAACTGCGGGGTGAACAGGGTCTTGGTGATAGTTTGCGCCGCCGGGACCGCGATCGGCTCTCCTCCCCGCGCGAGATAGATTTCGTACGCTTGCCAGGTCAAATGGGACTGCATCAGCGATGCGAAGGCCATCGTGAAATACGCTCCTACGCAGAGCATGCTGAAACCGACGAACAGGAGTACCAGGTTCACGGCCAACGAGAAGAGACTTGATAGCACTAACACGAGCCAGGTCTTGGCAAAGAAGTCTCTGGCAAAAGCCAGGTCAAAACCAAGAGTCTGGCTGAACCCTGCGCGGAGCCAGAACGGCGTCGTGCAGACCGCGAGGGCGAATATCCACAAGGGAGCGGTGGCTAGCGCCAGCACGGCGCCAATACCGCCACCGAACTGGAAGGCCACCCAGAAGGCCAGCGGCGATACTGCCAGCAGGATGAGACCGAATGCGAGAGACACGACCAGGTGAGATAGAAATGGCCACATGCCACGCGTCAGGTAGTAACTGAGACGGTCGGTTTCAAAGTTTGGATAGGTCGGGGTGCTCCGCGTGTGCAGTGCCGTGATAATTTCAAATTGGTAACCAATGACCACCAGTTGTCCGAGGACTGGTATGACGCTGGCGGACAGCAGACAGAGCCCCGTGTAAAGCACGTTAGCGAGCCAGTTGGGGTTCTCGACGACAAAGGAGAGAGATCGCAGGCAGCGAATGTCGTTTTGTTTGTCAGGTGTCGTCATGCGTGTTGTGACGTTTCTGTCGGGTTGCGTACATCTGACAACGGGGCGTGTCCACAGGGTCGTGGGCCATCACGGCCAGACTATCAAACATCCTACCGGACTAAACGGCCAGTGCATTGATGGTGATATGATTTGGGTCTGGAGGCCGTCTGCTACGTGGCTTCCAGGCGGAGCAAATTGCAGCGTTCAATGAATCAGCCTATCAGGCTCGTCTGTCTAGTGGATCAGGCTGTGGGTGCTGTGCGGAACGCGTCGTGTATCGTGACGCGAGTGTTTGTCGGAGATGTTTGATTTCACAAAGAGAGGTGACTGTATGCCGCAGCGAGTGCAAGGCAAAGTAGCCCTGGTCATGGGGGCAGGTTCGATTGGGCCAGGGTGGGGCAACGGGAAAGCGGCCGCGGTGCTCTACGCGCGCGAAGGTGCGCAGGTGTTCGCAGTCGATATCCAGGAAAGTGCCGCCCAGGAAACACAGCAGCTGATCGCGGCTGAAGGTGGCCAGTGCACCGCGTTTCAGGCCGACGTATCCCAGGCCGCATCGGTGGAGGCCTGCGTGGCGTCCTGTGTGAGTCATTTCGGGCGTGTCGATATCCTCCACAATAACGTGGGGTTGTTCGCCAGCGGTGGCGTGGAAGACGTGACTGAAGCGGAATGGGATCGATTGTTTGCCGTCAACGTCAAGGGCATGTATCTGACATCCAAGGCGTGTCTGCCGCACATGGTGCAGCAGGGTCGTGGTGCGATTGTCAATATTTCCGCGATTGCCGCCATACGCCACGTCGGTTATTCGTGTATCTCGTATGCGGCGGGCAAGGCGGCCGTCAATCAACTTACCCGGAGTATTGCCGTCGATTACGCCCAGCGGGGGATTCGCGCTAATACGATTTTGCCGGGATTGATACACACCCCACTCGTCGAGCATTTTCTCGGGGACGAGTACGCTGGCGACGTTCAGAAGATGATCGAGCAACGCCAGCAGATCATCCCGATGAAACGCTTTGGTGATGCCTGGGATGTGGCGGCCGCCGCGCTGTTTCTGGCATCGGATGAAGCGAAATACATTACTGGTGCGGAACTCGTCGTCGATGGCGGAGTGACATGTAGTGTGGCCTGAACAACTGGAGGTGTTTGCCCGGGAATGCTGCCCCGTGTCGCCGTTTTTAACGTTGCCTGATCCCCTAGTCAGGTCCTGCTATTTCTAGTGGCTTGCTACAATCAGGAGATGCATGACGAGGCCACCTATATCTGTGATCATTGTGGGGAAGAGATCGTGGTGCCCATTGATCCCACTGCCGGCTCACACCAGCAGTACGTGGAAGACTGCCCGGTGTGCTGTAACCCGCATGTGATTCATGTGGAGATCGACGCAGACGGTATGCCACGCGTCTGGGGAGCTGCGGAGCAGGATCGGTTTTGATGGAGACACTTTGCAAGTCATGTGGCCATGTTCGCGAGGTTGTGGCGGGGACCGGCTCTGTGTTTCTGCTCTGCCAGTTGTCCCGGACCCAGCCGTCGTTTCCCAAGTACCCACCGCAACCGGTGGTCAAGTGTGGTGGCTACCAGGACACAAATCAGATGCCGCAGCGGCTCAAGCTGGAGACACTCGCCGACACGTTTGCCATCTGTCGACTCGCAGCAGCGGACCCGATTCCCGCTTGGGCGAGTGGTGAAGTTGTCTCGATTACCCGGACTGCGGAGGAGTTGTCGATCGTCTGCTCCCAGGATCGGGTACCCCAGCAGGTCACACGCGAAGGGGATTGGCGCTGTCTGCGGGTGCTCGGTCCGCTCGACTTCTCCCTGGTGGGCGTGCTCTCGGCGCTCTCGGGAACACTGGCCGCGGCCGGCATCAGCCTGTTCGCAATTTCCACGTTTCAGACCGATTACTTGCTAGTCCGGCAAACCGATCTGCCGGCCGCCGTGGCCAGTCTGACAGCTGCCGGTCACGACGTGGCACCCTGAACGATTTATCTTCCTGCCACCGGCGTTACTTGTTCCGCCAGAGCATGCGATTCAGCTTGGGGAATAACTTCAACGCGTTGTCACGCATCACTTGTCGGCCGATGCGCAGGGCGTGCGATTCACGCAGTTCTTTGCGGACGACTTTTTCGGCCAAGGCTTCGGCCAGGCAGCGACGCGTGAATGCGGTCATGGCGTAAATGCCCTCGGCGTGGACCGTGTCGGCTCCCCACAGAATACGGTCTGACGGGACCGCCTCCAGCCATTCCCGGTACGCCCGTTTGGCCATCGTGTAGCTCAGGGTTGGTAACCAGCAGGAGTCGATCCACACATTGCGGTGTCGCATGGCAATCACACCGGTTTCGCCGATCCAGGGATAACCTCCATGAAACAGGATGAAGCGGGTGTTGGGGTGGGCGGCAATCGCGTCGACTAGCAGCAAGGGATTGGAACCTTGAACCCGCGCCTGGCCGGTATGGATCTGAAAGGGCAGGTTGTGTTTTTCACTCAGCTTGCACACGTGCCAGAACATGAAGTCCTCGAAGTCGCGCTGCTCTGCGGCAGTGATGGCGTCCGGCGCTTTGCCGTAGATCGCCTTGGCGCGGGCGGGGGTGACCGGCTCATAAGTCAAGCTCCGCTGGTAGGCCTGGGTCGACTTCAGACAGACGGCATCGGCCGCGACCGCTGTGGTGAAGATGACATCGATGACCGCCAGGTAGTCGTCCAGCGTCGCGGTGGACAAGTTGCGCTGGCGGGCAAAGATATACGGACTGTCGTTGTCCGAGGTGAACTGGTCCGGGTGACTGCCGCGCATCAGTTCGGTGACATTGAGTACCGGCGCCGTGAAGCGATATTCCCGGTCGAAATTCAGACGGTTCCAGTATTTGTCGATCAGCATCAGTTCGATGTTGGCTTTTTCCACGACGACTTCATGGAGCCACTTGTCAGTGCGATAGTTCTCCACAATCCGCGCGTTGAGCGCCATGGCCTGCTCATCCGTAATCGTGTCAAAGTCGACTCCGTAGAGATCGGCAAAGGCGGGCAGCATCGAGCGATAGAAACTGGTAGCCCGGGCGTTGTGAAAATTGTGCTGGGCGTCTTGCCACCAGGTGTTGAAATCCCCATTGGCCGGCCACGGGCTGAGCGGGTTGATCCAAGGGAAATAGCTGCCCGACCAGATACTGTAGAGCGTCATCGCCGCCCCGTCTGGTGTGGAAACCCGCGTCGGCAGGCGATCGTAGGCACGCAGGTGTTCGTGGGTGTCGATCGCCGGTACGCGATCGATGGCTGCCTTGATCCGCGCATAGACAGGGGTCTGCTTGATCTCCTCAGCCGATGTGGGCGCCAGCAAGGCCAGGCTTACCAGCAGCGAGAGGATCCGGACGCCGGATGGATAGCAATGCATGGCGATCACTCGTGTGGTGGAAGAGGCAGCCGCAGCGGGCCGGTTCGTATGCGGAGCAGTCTACCAGACCTCTTGCCACTTCTCATGCCGTTTTGCTTCCCAGGCGCTCCCTCACGGTGGGGATGACGGTGTCATATACTCGACCGTCGCGCAGCGCGGCGCGCGGTGAATTCGGACAAAGCGGTTGCGCCCTGCGGAACATCCCTTGACGATGCCAGTGTGCACCAGCAGCCGCGTTATTTTTCCTCTGGGGGAAGCCAGCGAAAGGCTTCACTCTCTAAACGTCCTTCGATGCGGTCGCCAGGTTTCGTGCCAAAATTTGTGATTGTCAGATAGCCACCGAGTTGACCAAGGGGTTCCGGGGAGTTGGCCTCCAACAGATTGCCCTGGGCGGGACTTGCAAAGATGTCAATCCGAAATGACGCTTCAGGTTGTTGGTCTGTCAGCCGCGGCCGTGGAAAAGTGACTTCAATCGTTTGGGTTTCGCCAGCGGACACGACGGGTCGATGTATTCTGAGCGTGACGGAGCCACGCCCGTTTTGGCGTATCCCAAACGTGGGTGACGTGATGGTAATGGTTTGTC
>CAZITS010000440.1:0-5299 GCA_964542185.1 uncultured Pirellulaceae bacterium | reverse complement strand
ACGTTCGGCCTCGTCAGGCACCTGGGTGAGTCGGGTAAACAGCAGGAAGAGCACCAGGAAGCCGGTCAGCACGGCCCGCAGCAAGACGGTGAAGCCGTCGTACACTAGCATGCCAGTGAACAGCTCCCCTCGGGGGCCCGACTTTGGGTTGCCGTTCTCCAACACTGGTTGGCCGAGGGCATCCAACACTGGTTGGCCAAGGTCTGTAAGCACCTGACCAGGAATCTGGAGAGGACCAGCAAACAAGCTCCAAAAATCGGTCGCGATTAGCGCGGCGATGGCACCCACCAGGGCGACCCAGAAGACATCCAGCTTCTCGGTGACCTTGATGATGCGGACCAGCAGCAGCAGCACCATCACGGTGCAGAGGATCGCCTCGGGCACAAAGAGCAAGATGCTCGTACCCGTATCTTTGTACAGATTGTCGATAACTGATTGAATGTCGTGCATGCGCTGCTCGATCAAAGATCCGTAGTGACGCTACTCAGTGTTGCCTGACTGGTGTCGCCTGCCTGACAGGGACACCTCCCTCAGCGGCCGGGACGACTGTCGCTCCACTGGCTGACGATTGATGGAAGACGTAGTTCGCTGCGTGGGCGCGGATGACTCAGGTTCCCTGGCGGGCAGGGTCGCTGGTACGGACGCCGTGCCCGCGTCGGCCGGTTGTCTGGCGTCGTAACCCATCTGCCAAACCTGTAACGTATCGACTTGTTGATCGACCGTTTTCTCCATGAATCGCAATACGGTGTGGTAAGGCAATACACCCAGCAAAATGGCAAACGCCAGCAACGTCCCGGCGATCACATTTTCACGCATCGTACTGGGAGTTAACGCTTCCTCATGGGGACCGCGATACTCGGCGCCCAGATAAACACGCTGCAATGTCCACAGGATGTAGCCGGCCGTCAGAATCACCACGGCGGCCGACAGGATGGCCAATGTTTTGCTGAAGTTCCAGATGGAGAGCACGACCAGGACTTCGCCGATAAAGCCACAGAGGCCAGGCAGACCGAGCCCGGCGAAAAACAGGCCGATCGCCAAGCCACTATAAACGGGCATCTTGGAGAACAGGCCACCAAATTCGTCCAGGTTGCGGTGATGGACACGGTCATAGACGACTCCGACCATGAAGAACATGCCGGCCGAGCTGACTCCGTGTCCGATCATCTGGAACATGGCGCCATTGATACCCATATTCCAGTAATCACTATTGTAGAAAGGTGCCGAGGCGGACCAGACACCAAAGCCGACGACCACGTATCCCATGTGACTGACGGAACTGTAGGCGACCAGGCGTTTGAAATCCTTCTGCGCGAGTGCCGCGAATGCTCCGTAGATCATGCTGATCACGCCGACGGCACAGACAAACCAGGCCAGCTGATAGCCGCCTTCCGGGCAGATCGGGTAACAGATCCGGATGATCCCGTACCCACCCATCTTCAGCAGGACACCGGCCAGGATCATGGAGATTGGTGTGGGAGCTTCGACGTGCGCGTCGGGCAGCCAGGTATGGACGGGGACTGAGGGGACCTTGATGGCAAAACCGATGAACAGCAGCAGGAACGCCCAGGTCTGCAGGCTCCAGCCAAACAGCAGCGTGTCATTGAAGCAGTCGGTGGTTTGACCCATCTGCATGAGTGCCAGCAAATTAAATGTGTGCCTGGAGCGTTTGCCGGATCGGATAGCCGCCTGGAGTTTCTCGTATTCTCCATTGACGGCCTCTGCCTCTTGTCGTTCGCTGGCCTCTTCTGCAGCGACTTCGGCCTCCAGTTCGTCAGCCGTCTCTACGGAATCAGTTTCTGGGGCCGCAGTTTCGGCGGAGGCGTCTTGATTCGTTGGTTCCTCTTCGCAGGCGCCGTCGTCAGTTCCGGCGTCGTCAGTTCCGGCATCGTCAGTTCTGGCGGCGCTGGGAGCGGGGGCAGGAGTCGCTGCCGGACTGGAGGCAGCGGGGTAGAGTGCCAGTGCCTTGAGCAATTTGCCGCGGTCGAGATCGGGGTGCTCGAGATCGCTGTTGAAGTACAGCATCAAGATGGCGATTAACATCAACACGCTGCCGAACAAGGTATAGAGAAAGAACTTGATGGCCGCATATTCACGCCGCGGTCCACCCCAGATGCCAATCAGGAAGTACATCGGCAGCAGCATGACTTCCCAGAAGATGTAGAACAGGAAGAAGTCGAGGGCCAGAAAGACGCCAATCATGCCGGTTTCCAGCAGCAGAAACAGCACGCAGTAGGCCTTCATATGCTTGGTGATCGACTTGGAGGTACTGGCAGCCATGGCCAACAGACTGACAAAGGTGGTCAGGATCACTAGTGGCAGACTGATGCCGTCGATCCCCATGAAATAGTCAATGTCAAAAGACGGGATCCAAGGCACACTGAAGCTGGCTTGCATGCTGCCCAGGTTGGCGTCGAACTGAGCGTCGGTCGCGGTAAACAGGAGTACCGAGTAGACAAAAGTGATCGCGGTCGTGATCAATGCCCACAAACGGGACCCTTCAGAATCCAGGGGTACAAAAGCCAGCACGAGCGCGCTGAGTGCGGGAAGAAATACCAGAGCGCTAATGGTAATGATGGGGTCCATTGATGTGCCCTTACGTTGTCCTCTGCATGTGCAGTGAGCGTAACTAGCCGGCGAAGGCAGATTTCCAGAAACTGACGAGAATGAAAACGACGGTGGTACCGAGAACGATAAACATCACGTATTGACGCAGACGCCCGGTTTGCACCCGACGGAGGGCCAACCCGATGGCATGGGTCCTGCTGGCGATGAGATTGACCAGGCCATCGACGGCGAACTGGTCCGCCCAGTAGTTCCAGAACTGGGAAAAACTCCGCGCCACCCGTGCCGAGCCGTCGACCATCCAGTCGATAAACGTCTTATCGAACCGGGCGATCAATCGCCCGATCCACAAGGAGGGGCGGACCCAGATCAGCTGGTACAACTCATCGAACCACCACTTGTTGAGCAGGAAGGTATGTACCGATTGGAAACTGCGGCGTACGTCCTGGGGATTGAGCCATCCCAGGCAGTACATCACGGTGGCGAGTCCAATGCCAGCCAGCGCAGTGGCTGTCGCCAGCAGGGTGACGGGGATGACAATTTTGGCGTGATTTTCAGGTTGGTGCGCGAAATGTTCGTCCGGCCAGATCAACGAAGTCCATTGGCCCTGGACATCGGCCAGCGGTACGGGCCGGGATTGCTCCAGCAAACCAGCTAAGCTGACGGAGTGCAGTGCGGGTATTTGCCAGAGGAGACCTAGCAGCAAAACGACTCCAGTCAAAATGGCCGGTGTCCAGACCCACCACTGGGGATTGGCGTGATGGTGATCGTCTGCCGTGTCGTGATGGTGGTCCTCTCCGGAGTCAGACGCCGACCGCTGACGTAGCAGCAGCCAGGCAGAAATCGCTCCGGCGATGCCCGTACCGGTCAGCAATTCGACCCATCGCATCGGGCCCTCGCGTCCACCCCAGGCCACCGTCACGGCGAAGACCGAGAGAATGATCAGGGGGGCATACATGGTCACTGGCGACTCGTGGGCGTGGTCGTAACGCTCCTGGTTGCGCGGTTTGCCGGCAAACGTCAGGTACCACATACGGAACATATAGAAGGCGGTAATGGCGGCGCCACCGGCGGCGGCGGCAAAGAACACCCAGGCCAGGAAAGAATTGTTGCCTTGGTAACTCGCCAGTGTGTAGGCCTGTTCCAGGATCAGGTCCTTGGAGTAGTAGCCGCTGAACCCGACGACAAAGGGTACGCTGACGCCGGCGATTGCCAGGCAACCAATCAACATGGTGAAGGCGGTCACCGGCATCTTTTTCCAGAGACCACCCATCTCCGGCATCTCGTTGGTGTGGACCGCGTGAATTACGGAACCGGAGCACATGAATAGCAGGCTCTTGAAGAAGGCGTGCGTGATCAGGTGCATCAAACCGGCCAGCCAGCCACCGACTCCCAGGGCGAGCATCATGTAGCCCAGCTGGCTGACGGTCGAATAGGCCAGGACGCGTTTGATATCGGTGGCCGTGATGGCGATGGTGGCCGCCATAAAGAGAGTGATACAGCCAGCCGAGGCAATGACCAGTAACACTTCGGGGGCGAAGACCGGGAAGAAGCGGCCCACCAGATAGACTCCAGCCGCCACCATCGTGGCGGAGTGGACCAGGGCGGAAACGGGGGTGGGCCCTTCCATGGCGTCCGGCAACCAGACATGCAAGGGGAATTGTGCGCTTTTGCCGACACACCCGCAGAAAATACCGACACCGGCAACCACCAGGAGCCAGTAACCGTAGCCCTGTTGCCGCCATTGGTCGATTTTTCCTGGTGAGGTTGCTTCGGCGCGACTATTGGCCAGAGCTAGTTGAGGGTTTTCACTCGCCAGGCTGGCGTGATCTCCCAGGATCTCATCCAGCGGTGCATCTGCCAGCACCATCGAGTCGGGCACGATGAGTTTGCGATGATTTTCTTCGCGGCGGACCTGGCTGAAGATTCCCAACGTACGCCGCTTGACGCGAAGTTCTTCTCCCTCCTTAACGACCACCCATTGGTGGTGGGCATTGGGCTCACCGAGCAGCCATTCGTCAGCAGCGCTCCCTTGACGAATAACTACGAAGCTGGGTAAGGCAATACCCTGCTCAGCGAGGCTTTTCCTGGCCTCAGCAGACAGAGTCTCGTTTGCTTTAATTTCGGCGGCCAGCTGAGCCGACAGTGTGACCGGCTTTGCCGGGTCTTCATCGATATTGCCAAACGCGAAAGTTCCCAGCGAAGACCAGAGGGCCATCAACCCGATGATCATGCCAAAGTCGCCCACTCGGTTGACGATGAAGGCCTTGTTGGCGGCGGTCGAAGCGCTGTGACGTTCCCGGTAAAAACCGATCAGGAAGTACGAGCAAATCCCCACCAGTTCCCAGAAGATGAAGACCATGGCGACGTTGCCGGCCAGGACCAGACCCAGCATGCTGAAGCAGAATAGCGACAAATACTGGAAGAAGCGGTGGTAGCGTCCGGGACGCACGAGATGGCCCCCATCGGCCAGGGAGACCTCATGGTCTTCAAAATCATGCAGCTCGTCGTGCATGTACCCCATCGCGTAGACGTGGATCAGGGTGGCGATGAAGCAGACCATACAGAACATGCAGACGGTCAGTGAATCGATGTAGTAGCTGATGCTGAGATCGAGTTTGCCGAACCGTCCCAGTCGGTAGTAATTTCCCGTGTAGTGCGGCGTGGCCTGCGCATGGCCATCACCGTGTTCGGCATCACCGTGTTCGGCATCACCGTGTTCGGCATCACCGTG
>CAZITS010000439.1:0-5299 GCA_964542185.1 uncultured Pirellulaceae bacterium | reverse complement strand
ACCATGCAAGGGGCCGCATTCAAGCTGCATAGTCCGCGGCCAGCGGAGGTCGCACTACAGTTCGACAAGCCTTGGGAAGGGTCAGGGAATCACTACCTGACCGTTTTCCACGATGACGATGGGTACCACATGTATTACCACTCAGTCGTCGGCCGCAGTAATTCGGCGAGCGGCAAAGACTGGGTCAGCTACACCTGCTACGCACAGAGCCAAGACGGAGCCACTTGGCGCCGGCCCCATCTCGGACTGCACGAGTTCCAGGGTTCAACTGACAATAACATTGTTTGTCGAGGTCCATTTGGGTTCGCCGATGGGACACTGCTATTTCCGTACCCTAACACTAACCCAGACGCACCGCCCGAACACCGCTATCTCGCGCCGGGCGCGCGTGTCGATAGATCGAGTGGGAATGAAGTTATTCGTCTGTTTCTGTTTGCGTCCCGCGACCGCGTCCGTTGGAATCAGGTTGGCGAAAAGCCGATCATCAATGGGCTGGGCACCAGGAATCCGAGCACCTACTACCCTCCCAAGAACCTGCTGGACAGCGATCACTCGTTATTCTGGGATGCGCCTTCGAAGCAGTATTTTCTTTACCTGCGAGATCAGCGGATCCTGCCGAACACCGGTGAACATCTGCGCGCTGTTCGGCGTGCGACGTCAAAAGATCTCCTGAACTGGTCCTATCCGGAATGGACGCATATGCACCCTGCTCCGCCAGACCAGTTTTACACCTTTGGGGCCCGCCCCTATTTTCGCGCGCCCCATTTCTATCTGGCCTTTCCCATGCGTTATGTCCGGTGGCGCAATGCACCGCTCCCCGATAAGTACAAAGGGCAACTTGGTGTCGGTGTTTCCGACACGGTCTTCGTCAGCAGTCGCGATGGCCTGCACTGGGATCGCCGCTTTCTGGACGGGTTTATTCGACCGGGGCTCGACCCCCTCAAATGGACCGATCGGAGTAACCATACTTCGATGGGACTTGTCCCTACGGGACCCCATGAAATGTCCGTCTATACGCTAGAGTATTTCCGCTTGCCACAGCCACAGGTGCGACGTTACGCGATGCGTGTCGACGGTATATCGTCCGTCAATGCACCCTATGCGGGTGGTCAATTCACCACCCGGCCGCTCCGTTTTTCCGGTAATCGGCTCGTTCTCAACGCATCGACATCGGCAGCGGGTGGAATTCGTGTGGAAGTACTCGACGCAGTGGGTCAGCCACTCGACCGTTTTGCGGGTGATAACGCGATCGAGTTTTTTGGTGACTCGGTGGCGCAGGAAGTTCGCTGGGATCAAGGGCCAGATGTCTCTTCAATAGCGGGCCAACCTGTCCGGTTACGGTTCTTGATGAAGGATGCGGACCTCTACTCATTTCGCTTTGCTACTGCGGAGTAACTTGCCCATCATTGGCGACGATTACTCCATGTCGTCACATGCTGAATGCTGCATCGACTGGGTTACACTTCACCCCTTTCGCCTCATTGTTGGAAGCGAGTGAGTACGTTTCTCGTGATGCTCGAGATGTTTTCATCCGCAGGCAGCGAACAGGGGTAGCTGATTGAACCTGCTGAGAATACGGCACCGCCTGATGCCGTCTCGTGATAAACGATCTCGCCGCCACCATCATCTGGATTGAGTCCTTTTGCGAGCAGCTGGCAGTTGGCGGGTGACGCGGGAGATAGCTTGTCGGTTTCGTGCCCGGAAGCGCCGCCGTGGCAGCGCATGTGCAGACCGTGCTCGCCAAATACCTCACCGTTGCTCAAACCAGTTCCTGCAAACACCCAGTGCGACGCATCGACCACCTTGTATGGTGCGCCCGTCATGATTCCTGTTTCGGTACACCGCACACCCAATAAGCTGGCTTCCGATTCATAGTAGACATCGAAGCGGCTCTCCTTATTCACCTTGGCCAGGTCGCTAGAACTACCACCAAACGGCCCGTTACGGACCGTCATCGTCGCTTCGTCGACAAACTCTACGGCGCAGTTCAAACCATTGCCGCCCAGGTACATTAACTTGCCACCACGCTCAAATACCCAGGTTTTCAAGCGGTAGTACATTTCTTGCGACCAATATTCAGGATGGGTACTGATGATCAGTACCCGATACTGATCCAAATTGAGCGTTTCGAAATGAAACTGTGTCTCGGCGTAAAGATCGTAGGCGAACCCTTCGCGTTCCAGCCACCCGAACAGTCGCCATTCGGCCGGTAGCACGTGGCATTCCGACCTGCCCTCGACGGGATCGGTAATATGTGTTGTTTCCGGGATGTGATTGAAGAGTTCGGGACGATCGAAAGAGAGCGGCGCGTAGTCTTCGGCGGTGAACTGCATGTGTGCATCGCTGGTGTAACGTGCGAGGTCTAGCCGAGCGTTGACGGTCGGCTTCGATGGCAAGGCGATTGGATGGATGTAGTTGCTGCGCCCGCCGAAGTTGTTGTAAGCATTCCAATTGATGTTCGAAGCGAGCACAGCAATGTCGGCCTGCGGCCTGGCCGGAGCGACAATCCACGGAAAGGCGAAGAAATCACCTGACACGGTTTTGGCGTGCAAGTAGTACAGCCCCGGTCGATCTGGCGCCGTGACGTATTGCCGATGGTGTGGATTGTTGCTGTAGCCACGGTGGTTGAATTGAATGCCGGTCTGCGTGTAATCGCCGTCCGGGGTGATCTGTGCCGTGGCAAGCGGCCCGTGTTCGTCGAACCAGCCAATCGTGCGAATGTGTTCTTTTTCCCAACCATACCGCCACAAATCGAGCCGATAGGCTTCTCTCGCATGGACGCGATACTCAGCCTTTTCACCTCCTTGCACCCATTTCGGCCACATGTAACCAACCAGACGATCGTTCAATAACCGAAACTGGCAGGGATCGTTCTCGCGCAGATTCATCTCGACGGACTTGGCACCGAAACCGTCCTTCCTCAAGGTGATGTGATAATGTCCAGGAGTGATGTCCGCGTAGACCGCGCCCGTCGCCCGGGAGTGCGTTTCTACGGAACCTGCGGTACTCTCAAATTCGAAACGCACTCCATCCAGTGCGATGTAGCGTTCGTCGCTTACATAGCCAACGAGCATGATCTTTTGCACCTTTCGTAATAGTATCTATGCAGAACGATCTACAGGGTCTTTTCCCAAGTGGCAACAAGCAAGTGAACTTGGAGAGTCCCGGCATTCATCGACATCGCGCCGTCAACATGATACCTGCGCAATGCGGATGGTGCATTTGGTGATCGCGATCGAGATGTTTTGTCATGTGTCTACCAGGCCGTGTTCGTCATTGTGAACCTGTTGCCGGCCGACTGACTACTGGTCGACCTGGATCCTGTCCAGGCGGAAGGTATCAAGATCTACCGGTGGGCACGGAATCCAAGCTCAGGGGCGCGCGCATGGCAGGCTCTATGCTGTTAGCCTATGTATGTACGAAAGACGCAGCGGAACTCTTGATGCAGAAGTTGCGTGGGGACCACGTCCTGCCGGGACGGTTTGTTTTTCACTCGCCAACACGATTTGGTAGAGAGAATCGCGATCTGTTCGGAAAGCGAAAGCCCGTGGTTTACCTGGGTGTTGGCGGTCCTGATTGCCCATGCGAGCCACTGAATCTACGACTCGAAAGGAAGCAAACTTGCCGACCCAGCGAACATCAGATGACCCCAGATTTCCCGCGTTACTTGAAGCACCCTGTTGCGTGATGGCGGTTGACGGCAAGGTGAGTACGAGCGAGCGCAAAACTATTGCAAAGGTTTTGCTCGACCTCAAGGCGCCTTTTACACCGGAAGAAATTGAAAATGGCATCGCCAAATTTGTCACGAAAGTCAAAGCCAGCGATTTCTCGTCGGTTGTGGAAACTGCGATTGAGCAGTTGGTGGCGAACGCCGCGAACGAACGTGACAAAAAAGTGTACCTGCAATCACTCGTATTGGTTGCTAATGCGGACAAGTCTGCCCATCAGAAAGAAAGACGGCTCATATCCCGATTTCAGGTAGCTCTTGCCAGTGGCACCACACGAACGCCTCGGACAGACATCCGCTACTGCCCTAATTGCCAGGCTGCGTTACCGCAGGAAGCCGTATTTTGTATTTCGTGTGGATATGACTTCAGAACACAGCAGCAAGTCATTACGGAGTATGGAAACTCGGTTGATGATGGTTGGACGCGTCGCAAGTTCGTCGGCAGACGTTTCACCGTTGTGAAAAGCGATGATGGTACTCCGACTCTCGTAGTAAAACGACGTATCTTCTGGTTTATCCCGTTCCTGCGGAGTGAATACGACCTGACCAACTACCTCGAGGTCGGTACATCGAGAGGCCATATTGTCAGACGCCGGCAGGCATCATTATCAGACAGATACAGTAACGACTCATCACTGTTTGGCGGCAATTCCGATCGTGAGTATGTGAGCTACGTCGTTGGGGAAAAGCTGCGAGTGCATCTTCTCCCCCGGAAAGGCAAGTGGGGAAAGTCATTCACGTTTGTGGGTTACTATGACAGTTTTTCCGTCGGCGAGCTGGCGCGGGCGAACTCGTACACCGTCGCGTGGGCAAACTACAATAACCTGATTGACCTGGTCCGCGAGGCGCGACCGGTGCCGTTGCGGCCACGCGATTAGCGACTCGGCTGGTTCTGTTGCTGGTGGAGTTGTCAAAGACGAAATGCCCGGCGAGATCTAGCCGATGCCGTACCAGCCCGTCGTCGCCCACGAGTCGGCGGTGGCCAGGAAGTTTGATGGAGATGTGGCCCGGCGACGGAAGCCCGCTGCTGCACACCGGAATTTGAAGCCGCCGAGGAGATGGCATGCGGGCAGTCTCGATACGCGTGATGCGCAGAGAAGACTGATCGCAAAGCCAGCTACCCGGCGGCAGTTCTCAACGTTTCCATTGAGGATTTACTTCATTCGCTTGAGCGTTTTGACGACCTTTGGAATCGCCTTGCCGTCCTGGTCAGTCCCCGTGATGACGTCGCGTATGGTATTCATGTCGACGCAGGTGGACTTGGATGTCACGTAGTGAATCTGGCCATCGGCGTGCCAGATGGTGCCTTTGAAGGTAAAGACCATGCCAGGCTTGAACTCAGGCCCTGGCGGTCGCGAGATCGCCATGACAAAACGGCTTCCCTTGTCCAGTTGTCCAACGCCTGTCCACTGCCTGGTTTTGGGGTCGTAGCCCCAGACGGAGGTTTCTCCTTTACCGACATAGATATTGCAGCCGCCTGAACTGCCGGAGCACTCTCCAGTATACGTCTCTTTCTTCCCTTCTTTCTCCTCCTCGATTTGCCACTTGCTCTGGTAGAAGCTGTAGAACTTG
>CAZITS010000438.1:0-5308 GCA_964542185.1 uncultured Pirellulaceae bacterium | reverse complement strand
GCTGCCAGATCAATTTCCGCAGTCTGCCAGTGGTCAAACAGCTGAGGTGCTGCCTGACGGGCGTCCAATGCAACGAGCGCGCTGGCGCACGCTGCCCGCACCAACGGGTGCAGGTTTGTTTGCCCCAGTCGTGTCATCAAGGGTTCAATCGCATCCTCTAATCCAGACATTCCCAACTGGTGTGCACGGGCAATTGTTTGAGCGGCCTGTAACTGCAACTCCGTATCCGGTTGCCCCAACGCAGCCACCCACAAGGACTTGAGCTGCGGTGCAAAGTACCTCTGTCTGGCCGGCAACTCACGCTGTGGATCCAGATCCATCGCCGCCACAATCTGTACATCGGCAGCCACCGCGTCAGCCCCATTGCAGCACGCGTCAAACGCAAATCCCAGCAGGCACAAGGGCAACAACACACGGACAGTAGCTGACAAAGTCGGGTGGTATCTCAGCATCAACGGCTTCTCCTGATCAGATACTCTCTACAGTATTTTCCTACGGACGACATCAAACCAGGTAAGACCAGCCAACATGACAGCGCCTTTTCACCCCAGCTCAAGCTTGCCGCAGGCAGTCTCATTTTGGCACCTGGCCCGTCACTTCCATCCGGACAAATTCAACCTTCCAGGGCGCCAGCGGAGTTGTATCACTCCGGTCTCGGACCGGAGTAACATCCAACCCGACCACGATCCCACCCTCGCGATCCAATTTCAGCCACTCAGGGCGATCCAGCTGAAAGGAGGACTCGTTCGACCAGTCCGCTTTTTCAACGATCAAACGACTGGCCGAATCTGGCAAACCGCTTAACCGGACGTTCCATCCCTGGGCAACCATTTTCATATTGATGGTTGCCTGCTTGATCCGCAGCGTGCGCAGCTCGCGAGGTAATTCAAAACGCAACCACACCTTGCCAGCCCGCTGTGCCTCCAGCCAATTGCCGGTACGATGATTGAAGAGTGGACTCGCCGCGCGCTGTTCTGGCCCGGGAATGCTACGACAACGCAAGAATGCGTTGGGAATGAGCACCTCCGTACCCGATTGCGGAGCTTCCATTCCAACTGGCACTGCCAGCAACGCAGAACTTCGCTGTTCTACTTCCGGCGAGAACACAAAATGGGTGTCAAAGGCACTGACCCAGACAAACAACGTCGGCTCAGTGGGAAATCCCAACTCCTCAGCTCGCCTGAATAGCTGGCGGTAGACCGTCTGCCGGCGCCGCTGCTTGTCACTCATAAGTCCATCAGAGAGATATGCCTCTCCTGCTATCAGGTCCCCAGCCTCCAGTGAGCCCTGGCCTGTATCTTGAAATCGAACACGCCATTTATTTCCTCCCGGCACGACCATCAGCGCATCCTCAACCGGCCCCATCGTTTCACCACGAAAACTCCCCACAAAGCCGTCCGCATTAAACGAGCCCACGAATTCCAGTGGCTGGTTCAGACGGACCACAGACCGGAAGGGGGCGATGCGCACACTCGCAGCGGGGAGCGTTACGTTGTCCCACTGCCACTGGTCGATTCCCGTCCACACGATCCGGCGTGTTTGACCGGAATCAGCGACATTTGGGAGAAAGACTCCGCCGCGGTCAGCGCCATGCCTGGCAGCCACCTGCTGCTGGTTGTAGATTGCCAATAAACCATCGACCATCAGTTCGTTGGAGTTCGGCGTCGCAGTTGCCAATTGCACCATGGCCGCTGTCGGTGGCACGGCGCGTCTGCTCTGCCCGCCGAGGATGACCAACAGTCCGGCGGCAACTACAGCCGCGGCTGGGATCAGCCAAACCAGCCAATCCCGTTTCTGCCTCGCGTCGAGCAGGAAACTGAGAACCGGCAAGCCGAAAGAAAAGGCTCCCAGAACCAACACGACGATTCCACGTGCAACAACCTGGTATCCAATTTCATCATCCAGATAGAACTTTAATTCCCGCGCTTCCAGTAACGGCTTACTTGACTCCTCGAGAAACTCGGTCGCCAACTGCGCCAATGACGGAGAGGCCTGGTGCGTTGCCTGGTCTTCTACGGCACTAAGTTCGTCGACTGGCCCAAACCCGAATCCTGCAGGCATATCAGCTACGTCGGTCGCCGCAGGGTCACTACGGCGAATCCACGCCCGCGGAGCCAGAGTCGTAAACAGTACCTTTCCTTTTCCTGCGGAAACCCAGAAGGATGCTGGCCAGCCATTCTGGGTGTGTGTTACCTCGACGCCCTGATCGGGAAGAACCATTTGGACAAAGCGCATTGGCTCAGGCAAACGAAACGGCTGATCCTCAAGGGCTGCGCCCGCAACGTTACGAAGATCCGTTTCAATCAAGTCGACACGCCCCACGGATACCCAATCCAGCGGGTTTCCCAGCAACCTGCCAACGGTTTCCAGATCAACGCGGTCGAGCATGACCCAAAGAACACCACCCCGGTACAACCACTGCCGGATGGCAGTCGTCCCCGCTCCATCGGTCGTCAGCTGATTATGACTAATTACGAGATGATCGAGCCCCTCCAGAGCACGCTCCAGCGGAGGCAGCGGAGAGCCTGGGAATTCCTGGACACGTCGCGCCGTACGCCCTGTACGGTGCACTGCGGCGATCGCTTCAAACGCAAAATCATGCCGCTCGGGCGTATCCGCATCTCCCTGGTCGGAAAGAATACCCGTAACCTTCGTCTCATTGCCGAACTCCAGCACATCCGATTGCAGCCGTCTGCCTGCCGGATTGGGCAGGGGGTTCTGCCTGCCGTCCTTGAGCTCGTACGCGTTGCCTTTGAACGCGATGGTAGGTCGCTCCATAACCTGCGGTAATGCAGGAACCAATACTGGCAGCCAGCTGTGCCTGACAGCGTGGGGAGGTACCCACAACTGCCGCGCGTACTGCATCGTCGACTCCCCCTCGAAATGCAGTGACGCCAGAATTTCAGCCGGCGTCGCTGTCGGATTCGTCGCATCCACACCTACCACACCCCAGGTATTTTTCCAGTAACGCGCAACCCCTGCCGGCCGACCAATGCGTACAGTCGGGCTCGCATCCTGTGCAACGGAGGGCTTCACCTCAATCAGTAACACCAGGGCAGCAAACACCCTCAGGAAAAACCGACACGTGAACAGAAACCGACACGTGAACAGTGTGTAGATCGATCTGGCCACAGCATTCTCCGGTCTCAATGGAACCGCTGCTGCACGGAAACCGTACAGACACCGCAACGCGCCAAGCAAGTAACACGCTACGCTGGGCGGCTGGCGGACAACAGATTTCACCAGTCATCGTGGACCGAGCACATCGACACCGCGACAACTCGCAGCGACCAGATCCACAACACTGACACAATAGTAACCAGTGGCGAGACTGCGTGTCAGCCCAGCAGCCTTCACAGACCAAAGACAATGAACCAGCCCGCTGCAGGCCTCAGGCAGGCAGGCCGTGGCAAATTCGATCCAGGTTTCCTTGTCCTGCCAAACCGTGATAATAATGTGACTCCCGACGTCACCAACCGGTAGCTCTGGCTGGCATACGATGATCCTGCATGTCGATATGGACGCATTCTATGCGTCCATCGAAGAACGCGAACGCCCGGAGCTTATCGGTCTACCGGTGATCGTCGGCGGCACACCCCGAGGAAGGGGGGTCGTCGCGGCCGCCAATTACGCGGCGCGTGCGTTTGGCGTCCATAGCGCGATGCCCGCTCGACAAGCAGCAAAGTTATGTCCCAACGCAGTCTTCTTGCCGACACGTATCGACTATTACGCAAAGGTCGCAGAGCAAATCCGCGACATTTTTCAGGCTTTCACACCGCACGTGGAACCGCTGTCTCTGGACGAAGCATTTCTGGATGTCAGGGAGAGTCAAAAACTATTTGGCACCCCTGAATCGATCGGGCGTCAAATCCAACAGACGATCTACCACCAATTGAAACTGGTCGCTTCGGTCGGTATCGCACCGAACAAGTTCCTCGCCAAAATCGCGAGTGACCTGGAGAAACCTGCGGGGTTTGTCATCGTCCATGACAACGCAATACAAACTTTTCTTGACCCGCTCCCCGTGCGCCGCCTCTGGGGTGTGGGTCCTGTCACCGCAGCAGGTCTGGAGCAGCTGGGAATTCAGACCATTGGCCAGGTGCGACTGCTCTCGGCCGACATACTGGATGCACGTTTCGGACAGTATGGAAAACACCTGTGGAACCTGGCACAGGGGATCGACGACCGCCCCGTCATCACCGACAAAGTAGCCAGGTCGATTTCCCACGAAACAACCTTTCCAGTCGATATTACGGACCGAGACGTGCTCCGTGCCCAGGCTCTGGCTTTGACTGACCAGGTCGCAGCACGGCTCCGTATTCGTGGACTCTCGGGAAGAACCGTACAGCTGAAAATCCGTTTTAGTGATTTTCAGACCATCACGCGAGCGACAACCCTATCCGCCCCCACCCAACTGACGCAACAACTGTGGCACACGGTGCAACAGTTGCTGACAGAAAACTTGCCGCGGATTAATACACCGATCCGATTAATCGGCGTGGGGGTTAGCAGCCTGGCCAACGATCCCCAACACCAACAAGAACTGTTTCCCGATGAGACCGCGGCCAGTCAACTCCAATTGGAACAGACAACCGATCAGATTCGTCAGAAGTTCGGAGCAACCTCTCTTACCCGGGCCACGACCCTGTTGCGCAAACCACCGCCGGAGGCAGACGCCGACTCCCCTCCCATTAGCCCGTAACGCCGCCCACGGGGACAATCCGCTGTATCAGCAATGGCCATCACCGCGTCGCCAACCTCGCGCTGCGTCACGATTCTGCGTCAACCATCCGTGCCGCCACGGACTTCAACCTGTGCAAGGCCTGCCTGCACCAGCACCTGCTTGAGCCCCGCTAAGTCCGATTCACGCTTTGTAGATCTTGTGCTGTTCACAATTCACACCGGCCAGCGCATTACGCGTGTCGACAATCAAGGGGGCATGCTCAGCAATGAACTGCCAATCATAGACTGAGTGATCGGTCGCCACCAAGACGCAATCCTGTTCCGCCAGATACTCTGCCGTGAGCGATTCACTCGATAACTGGGGAACCTGATAATGACGCATCGAGGGCAATTTCGGAATGTGCGGATCGTTATAACTAATGACTGCGCCACGTTCTCCCAACAACTTCATCAGCGCAAACGACGGACTCTCGCGAGGATCGTCGACGTCTTTTTTGTAGGCGACTCCCAGAATCGCGATGCGGCTACCACGAATCGCCTTGCCACGATCATTCAATGCCGCTGCGACGCGATCGATCACGTAACGCGGCATCGATGCGTTGATCTCCCCTGCCAACTCAATAAA
>CAZITS010000437.1:0-5319 GCA_964542185.1 uncultured Pirellulaceae bacterium | reverse complement strand
CTGAAAGGGTTGCCGTGGAATCGGGTTCACTGTCAGCCTGGCCCGCCCGGCCTCTCGCCCGAGTGCCCATCCCGTCGGACGACTGTATCCCTGGTATTCTGAAAAATCGCCATTGTGAATTGGATAGCGTGGGAAGTTTTCCACTGCCTGTAGCGATCCTGCGGACAGACAGAGGAGCCCCACCGTGAGCAGCAGGCAGCGATCCCACAGGAGCCTGGGGAGCACACGATGTCCGGTCTCGTTCATGCGGTTCTTTGCTGTACAGGGGAGAGGTCGGATTCTGCGAGCGATGGGGCCTGATCACGCGGAGCGACCGTTTTGCGTCGGATGTGGACCAGGTTTCCAGGCATCGAGGTTAATTATTGCCGGTCAGACCGGGAATGGGTTTCCAGCCTGTCATCGTACGTGTGATGTCGGCCGGCAAACCCTGCGCAATGCGCAGTTCACCGATGTCAAGCAGCGCATGCATGATGGTGGACACGAGATGGCGGATGTCGTACGGATCGGTCGCGGGTTCTCCGGCATCCCGCGTGGATTGTCCAATCACCTGGCCTGGCTGCAAGCCACCTCCGTAGAGCAATAGCGGTGCAATATTTCCCCAATGGTCACGTCCGCCACGGTCGTTCAACTTGGGAGTCCGTCCCATTTCGCCACAGCAGACCAGTAAAATCTTGTCGCTCAGACCACGTGCTTCCAGATCGTGGATGAAGGTTGACACGGCATGGTCAAACGGCGGTGCCATGTAGCTCATTCCTTCGGTCATACTGCAATTGAATTCATCGGCGTGCATGTCCCAGACAAACTTGGTGGTCACGGTGACAAATCCGCAGCCGTGTTCGCAGAGTCGCCGCGCTAGCAGCAGCAGTTTGCCCAGTGTCTTGGCGTTGTCGGAAAAATTCCGATGGTTCTTGCGGTTCTGCCCAATCGATGTCGGACGTACCAGGGGGGCCGTGTCGTAGCGCGCGATGGTTTTCGGATCTTCCAGCGACAAGTCAAAGGCCTTGCCGACGCCTTTGAGAATCGTATTGAATGCCGTATTTCGGGTGGCGGTGAGATCTTCCGCTGCGGTCTGGTCAGCCGCGGCTTGCAGCCGATCCAGTTGCGACAGCAGTCTGCGTCGGTCCGTCAGCCGATTCATCGGCAGGTTCAGCTTCATGTCCTGCTGCAGTTGGCCACCGGTGCCTGGCATGAAAGGACGGTAGCCGGATCCCAACAAGCCGGTGTAGCTGTACATTTCGAAGTTCTTGTTGAAGCAGCCATCGGTGTTGGCCTGCGTACTGGAATCGATTACCTGTGGAAACAGCAGGGTGTTTGTCGGCAGACCAGAGTCAGGGTGGCTGTTGCCTGCGACCCGCGCATACAGGGACCCCAGGTTGGCTCCAAAGGTGTGGCGATGGACGAGCGGTTTGACGTCGTGTTGGCCATCTCCGGTCGCAAACGATCGTACGATGTTGACCTTGTTTGCCAGGGCGGCGATTTTCGGGAAGGTGCCGCCAAAAGTAATTCCGGGAATCGCTGTCTGGAGTTCTCCGGTGGCGCTACGAACTCCGGCGGGAGCGGTCATCTTGGGATCGAATGTTTCGGTTTGACTGGGTCCACCGTGCATGAACAAAAAGATGACCGAGCGGTCCTTGACGAGATGCCGCAGGTGGGGCGGGCTGGTGGCTGCTTCCAGCAGATCTGGCAGCGCCAAACCACCTAGACTCAGACTGCCAACCCGCAGGAAATCACGACGGCCGATGTGCCTGGTCGTATCACCAATGGTCAACATGGTTTTCAGATCCTTCCCAGCATGTCGACGTCGTTGCAGTCGATCTGCCCCAGGACGTCTTGTTGTCGGTTTGACTCAGGCGAGAATTTCCCGCACTACGTTGCCATGGACATCGGTTAGCCGAAAGTCGCGACCGCTGTAGCGGTAGGTGAGTTGTTCATGGTCAAGACCCAGCAGATGCAGGATAGTGGCGTGCAGATCGTGGATGTGAACTTGATTATCGACCGCGAAGAACCCGAACTCATCGGTGGCACCATACGTCATCCCACGGCGTACACCGCCCCCTGCCAGCCACATGCTGAAACCGTAGGGGTGGTGGTCGCGTCCTCCTCCCTGGGCGGTTGGCGTACGGCCGAACTCGCCTCCCCAGACAACGAGAGTTTCGTCAAGCATGCCCCGCGCTTTCAGATCCGTCAGCAGGGCTGCCACCGGTTGGTCCGACAAGGCAGCCGGTTTCTTGTGCGCGTGGACATCACCGTGGTCATCCCATTTATTGTTGACATTCGCGACCACATACCGCACACCGCGTTCCACCAGACGTCGCGCCAGCAAACACTGGCGACCGTATTCGGCCGTGGTCTTGTCGCCTAATCCGTACAAGCGATGCATCGCTTGACTCTCCCGCGACAGATCAAAGGCAGCAGGTGCCTCGGTCTGCATGCGGAAGGCCAGTTCGTATGCTGCGATCCGTGCGTCCAGCCGGCGGTCCTCTGCACGCCGCTGTCGGTGCTGTTCGCTGAGGCGGCGGATAGCTGCCAATCGCGCGGATTGAATGGCTTGTGGAACCGGCATCGCCAGATTATCGATCGGATGATTCACATCCGTGATCGATGTGCCTTCAAATGCGGTTGGCAGAAAGGAGGATCCGTAGGTCGGCTTGCCAGGTAGATTGCCCTGGGCACCGATGGAGACAAAGCCCGGCAGGTTGTCAGTTTCACTGCCCAATCCGTACAGCGTCCAGGACCCCACGCTGGGCCGCGGCAGTACACCGTCGCCGGTCGTTAGCTGTCGAATGGCGCCACTGTGTTCGATCTGGTCGCAGTGCATCGAGCGAATCACACAGAGGTCGTCGGCGCAGCGCGCCAAGTGCGGAAGTAATTCACTGATCCAGATACCCGCTTCGCCTCGTTGCTGGAATCGGAACGGGGAAGGACGACAATTGGGAGTTGCATCGCGGGTGATGCGTGGCAGCTTGATGGGGATCTTTTGGTACTTGTGTAGCTGGGGCTTGGGATCGTACAGATCGACTTGCGAGGGGCCACCACCCATGAACAGAAAGATCACACTTTTGGCGCGTGGTGGATGGTGAGGTTGCTGGGGTGCCAGTGGGTTGTTTGCTGCCGAACTACGTTCTGTCAGCAGGCCGTACAGTGACAGCAATGGGAATCCGGACGCCGCGTTTTGCAACAGTCTGCGCCGGCAAAGGGTTCGCTGCGGGTGCTCTGGTCTCGGTCCAGGAAGTTGTCTGTAGACCGGCATGTCGGCTCAATCGAGATAGAGGAATTCGTTGCTACAGAGCAGGGCCATACAGAAATCATGCCACGGGCCTGCGGCCAGGTCCACTTCCTGCTGGCCCGCGGCGAGCAGACGCTGGCGAGTACCCCGCGCGTGGTTCAGGATCTCCGTTGCCAGCTGTTGTTCCTGCTGCGATGCTGGACGTCCGAACACGCGTTGATAGATCAGGGTCACACGCGTTTGTTCGTTTTCTGCGGCGCTGATGGCCTGCCTGGCCAAGGCGACCGCTGCTTTCAATGCCAGCGGGTTGTTCAGCATGAACAGAGCTTGCGTGGCGGAGGTCGAGTCTTCGCGGCGAGGTACCACCAGATCGGGATCTGCGCCATCGAACAGTTCCAGCATCGTTTGGGGCTTATCGCGACTGGCTTTGTCATACAGTGCGCGGCCCGAGTGTGGCAGTCCTCCGGCGGTTGCCCGGGCGACCACACCCGCGTGGCTGAGCAGTGTATCCTTCAGTGCTTCCGCATCGAGTCGTTTCCGATTCATGCGACCAAAGTAGCGGTTTTCAGGATCGCGTCGCAGGCTGTCTACAGGTGGGATGCTTGCCTGCTGATAGGTACTGGAAGTCATGATCTCACGGATCAACGCCTTCACAGACCAGTTATGTTCGACCAGGCGAATGGCCAGCAGATCGAGGAGTTCGGGGTGGGTGGGAGGTTGTCCGAGTTTTCCAAAATTACTTGGGGTGGCGACAATACCCATTCCGAACAGGTGTTGCCAGATGCGGTTGGCCATCACCCGTGCGGTAAGTGGATTGTCCTCCCGGGTGAGCCAGTTTGCCAATTGCAGTCGACCACTTCCCGTGAGCCTGACAGCACTGGCGCCCGCGCCTGTGAGGACAGCCGGAAATCCGCGCGGCACGAGTGGCCCTGGGGCGAGGTGATTGCCGCGCAGGAAGAGTCGTAGATCACCGATTTGTTGGTGGCGGGTGTTGGGAACCGGGCCCTCTTGCATCACCATCCGCAAAGGCACCGCAGCGACCTCTTGTTGCAGCTGGTCTCGTTCCATTACCAGCTGTGGATGCCGCTGAAGCGCTGCGGGATTCGGGTCCCAATTTTTTTGCTGTTGGTCGTGGAGGAGTTTGGTTTCTTGCTGTCGCAGTTCCTGCGCCTGCTTGGTGCGCTCTTTCCACTTTTTCTGTTTGCGGGTTTCCGGGTCGGGCGGGAGTTCTTCGCTCGTGATGGCTGTCAGTTCACGGCGGACGTTTTTCAAGGCCAGCGCCGAGCCGTGTTGTTTTTCGATCGCCGTAATTGCGGCACTGACGGTTTTTAGCCTGGCCTGTTTGGCGGCGAATGCCAATTGCGCTGCGGGAGATTCCAACAGTCGCTGCTGGACGCGCTGCCGGATACGTGCACTGGAGCCGGGAAACGTAAAGATATGGCTGCTATAAAAGATGCCGGCCAGCGCGTAGTACTCCTGTTGGGTGATCGGATCGAATTTGTGATCATGACAACGGGCACAGGAAATGGTCAGTCCCAGAAACGTGCGGCCCAACACGTCCAGTTGTTCATCGACAAAGTCCGCCACTACTTTTTCGCGGTCGTTGCCCTCGATCAAATGGGCCAGGCCCCAGATTCCGGTTGCGGTCAGACGTTCTGCGTACGTGATCCGTGTGTTGTCGTTGGGAACCAGGTCGCCCGCGACCTGCAGTCGCACAAACGCGTCGTAAGGCAAGTCCCGATTGAACGCATCGACGACCCAGTCACGGTAGGGTGCGATAGAAAACGACCCGTTGTTATTTGCGGCGCAGGTGGGATCGTCTTCGGCATAACGCACGTTGTCGAGCCAGTGACGCGCCCAGCGAATACCAAAGTCAGGGGCATCGAGTAACGCGGTGACGGCCTGCTCGAATGCCTGCGGACGATCGTCTGCCACAAAAGCCTCCAGTTCGGCCGCCGTCGGTGGCAAGCCCAGCAGATCGTAGGTAGCGCGGCGCAGCAGGGTTCGTTTATCGGCAGCCGGGGCCGGATGCAGTCCGGGGGCTTCCAGGTTTGCCAGCACCAGTCGGTCGATGGCGCCGCGGGGCCAGTGAC
>CAZITS010000436.1:0-5324 GCA_964542185.1 uncultured Pirellulaceae bacterium | reverse complement strand
GCGTGACGTCACCACCTCGAGTGGTGTTGCTACTGCAGTCCGCAGATTTGTAGAAAAGATACAACGCCCGGCGTTGCTCTACATCAAACACGAAGGTTACATCGACGTGGCGGATGTCCGCAATTTGATCGAGGACAACCTGCTCTCTGGAATCAAATATGCGATTGTCCGAGACGATCCCAGCGAAGACAACTACCTGCGATCTTTGACAGACAATGTTGATACGGCACGCGTGGTGAGTGGCATCGGCGAACAACCGGCCTTGATTCACCTGCGCGACTTCAAACTCTCCGGTTTTACCTCGGGCTGTGTCTGTGTTGCCCCCACTCGGTCAATGGAGTTGTTGCACGCTCTGAAATCCGGAGACTATCCAACTGCGGCAAAGATCCAGAACTCCTTCCGTCCACTGGAAGATCTCCGCAATTCCATTAATCCAGTCCGCGTGTTGCATCGCGCTGTAGAGCTCGCTGGAATCGCACAAATGGGACCTTTGCTACCACTCTTGTCCGATGTCGATCCCGACCAGGTTTCGAGTATCCAAGATGCGGCCTGTCAGCTACTTGAATGGGAACGGCAAGGCGCGACGTCGTCCGTCTCTTGAGTAAAGACCTGCTCGCAAGAACGTCATCCGGTGTTTTGCGATAGCGTCACGATCCCTGCGGTGGCACCATCCATCAAGGCGTGTCAGCCTCTTCGTACAAACTTCGGATACCGGCCTGCCCTGCAACAATGCGCTGACGCACCCAGCACAAATAGATCAGCACACCACACAGGCAAAGGCTCAATGACGTCCACGTCGCGCGACGAAATTGCACCGGAATACTGAGAATCGAAATGATCAGCAGTAACCAGAAAATCGCGACCAACGCGATTGCAGGTCCGCTCCGGCCTAGCGAAAAAGTACCAAAGCGAGGGGACATCGCATGGCGTCCCCGCAAATAGGCACAAATCGTGACCAGATAGATCACCGCCGGTAAAACCGCAGCTGACTGAATGAGGTCTTGCAACGAGTCTGAGAATAGCTCTGCCAGAATTCCAACTAGCAGTACCAGCACGACGGCCGCAACGGGTACGGAAGTTTCCGAGGAAACTTGTTTGAAAACGTTACTAAATGGAAATACGTTGTCACGAGCCATCGCGTAAATCAGACGAGAACCAGACGCCATGATGATCAGTCCGCAAGCAAATATAGAAACACCAACCAAGACAAAAAAACCAGCTCCAACCAGGCTTCCCAAGTTGCTTTCAATAATCGTCGGTAGTGGGTACGGCTCCTTTTTCACAGCTTCCAGATCCTCGATCCCCAGCGACGTCAAGACCAGAAACAAGGTGCCCACGGTACCGCTGACCACGACGGACCAAACGACCGCCTTGGGAACGGTTCGTTCGGCATTGACGGTTTCTTCGGAGAGGTTGGCCGCAGATTCAAATCCGACCAGTGTGTAAGCACCCATCAAACAGGCCATCAGGAAGGCCTGCCAATAAGGACCCTCCTGCTCGACAGCCACAGGTACCGCGGTCGTTTCTGGACCAGAGAGTTCAGCCGCCGATTCAAACTGGGCACCACGTTCCCAGAGGATTTCCCCAGACGGTTGTTTGTAGATCATCAGACCAGCAAACAAGACAACTAATCCAACCATGCCAACGACTTCGGTAAAGACGGCAACCGAATTGATGATATTGGCCAGTCGCACTCCCAGCACGTGGATTAATGCCTGAGTCACCATCGTCACACAGACGATAACCTTGAGCCAAAGTGAAGATTCATCAACTCCGGCAACATAACCAATGACCGACGCCAGCGCGTGATCGACTGAGGGTACGACGATGATCAAAAAACAAACCGCAACCCAACCGGTAAACCAACCCCAACCAGGACCGGCGAGCCGTGTCACCCACTGGTAGGAATAACCCGTCAAAGGCATTCTGCCAGCCAATTCAGCAAAAACGAGAGCCACCAGTAACTGGCCAACGGTAACGATAGGCCAGGTCCAGAAACCAGCTGGGCCAGCACCGTCGAGAACAAGGGAATAGTTCAGGAAGATCCCAGTCGTGATCGAAATAAACGAAAACGCAACGGCAAAGGAACCGAACAAGCGAATAGTACGTCGCAGTTCCTGCTTGTAGTGGAAGGTCGCCATGACCTGCTGATCACTTTCGGATCCCCGTTGCTCTCCATTCAACACAATCAAGTTCCTTCATCACCTGGCTGACAAATCACGGTTCGAGGCACCACATCCATCATCTCGTGCACTGCGTTCATAAAACACCTGACCTGGCTGACCCCACAATGAACCGGGAAATGGCCACTCTGTAAAGCAGCAAGCACAAGAAAGCTCAAAACACACACCGTATTCGCCTCCTGGTGAAAAGACGGCTTGCGCCCACTGCAAACCCGCACAACGGTGGTTTCCAGGGGTCCTGGTAACACTCCCTGCCAAATCGTTATTTGAATCAATGACACCTGACCAGAATCGATCGGACAACGAGTGTACTCAAAAAGATTCTTCGTCCCACCGCTGTGAATATGCGCATCGCTGCAGAATTCACGATGCGCAGCAGTCGATTCCGCCGACTGGGACAACCTGCAGCAACCGACCTCTCAATGGCACATGTTCTGCAAGAATGTCTATCAATGTGGAAAAACTTCCTCTGTAGAAAGTCCAATGTCATGCTGAGAACTCCCACCCCGCTACTCTACGCCTCACTAATCTTTCAGGCCTCGTTGCCTTTGGTCAATGCCGAGGAGCGACCACGACGTATGGGACAATTTCAACCAGCACACAAGAAGAACGTTGTTGTCCGTGTCCCCAGGAACAAACAACGTGACTGGCTGGCAGAACGACTGCTGGAAAATGTTTCATCTCGGCGACAACGTCAAGTGATACGCACCAGGTTGGAGCGAATGTCAGCTGACCAGATCGAAACGCTGGCGCTGCTCTACATGCGCCAGTTACGGCACGCGACAGCACGGCTCGAAGACATCCAAAGGCAGCGGCATTATCTCCGGCGCCATACGGACCACCTCTTCTGGGACCAGCGCATACGGTACATTCCAGTGATCAGCTGGCTACCGCAAGGAACCAGTTTCCAAGCCTCAGGTCTTATCTCTGCCGATCGAAGATCTGTACGAATCTCAGCCAATCCAGTCTTTTCTAGAATCGATCGTGTCGATCTGTACCCACTCTACCGCTACCCACAAACAAACCTTCAACCGCGACAACGCCGAACACGTAACACACAACCGCAAGTCTGGTACGACGGATTACGGACTCGCACCGGAAAATTTCCCGTGAACACAAACCATCGATGAACGCTCGACGATCACACACACGGTGACGATGCGCGCCCGTTGGCCGCAACGATGCGGCACAGAAACAACCACGATGGGTGCTCTCGCAGCAACAGGATGCACAGGCAAATTACCCAAGTCGCTAAAAACAGCCAACTGCCAGCCGTCAGCCTCTTTCCTTGACAACATCTACTGACGAGATCAGTCCGCCTGTTTCAAGGAAATGTCTGCGGGCCATTTCGCCCCCTGGTTAATCCAGTCTGCCAATAGTTGGACTTGTTGACTGGTCAATGCCGGGAACTTTCCACGGCTACGCAACGGGGGCATCTCCAAGTCCTCAATCTGATCTGCAACCTGTCGAAGCAAGCGACTTTGCGCCGCTTGGCCAGGTACAATCGGAGGCAAATCACTCTCACCACCTGCAATCAAGAACGCGCGATGCGTTATACGAAACCCCGCTTCAGGCCGTGTACCACTATGGCACCCCACGCATGACCGCTCCAGAATAGGCTGGATCTGTTTGATAAAGTCCACTGTTTTTGCAGGGCCAACCGGCTTTGGCTCGTTAGACACCACAGACGATTTCCGATTTGCAACGGCTGATGTCGCGTAGTCGATATCGACGACTGGGCCAATGGGCTGCATGGCAAGTAACAATGCCATAGAAGCCCAAGCTGTCGCCGGTGCAGAAATCCACTGATGTTCGTCGTGTGGAAATTCACTGTCAAAGTGCGTCTGGAAAGGCCAGGTACGACTCTCAACGTACCATGACCCATCAGGAAATTGGGTACGAAATAGAAATCTCATCCCACTCTGATACACCGGGTGTGTTACCGGCACGCCACCAGCGACACGCAACGCCACCAGAGCCTGGCCAGTCGCCCAGGCGTCACTCTCCAATCCAGAAAGTTGGGCCCATCCACCGTCCGTCCGTTGTTGCTCGACCAACTTGTCAACTAAATCCGCCAGTTCGGAGGCAGGGACACCCGCCCAACCTAGCCCCAGCAATTTCAGTGCATACTCCTGTTGCAATATGGGGTCAGCACGTTGCAACCACTTGCGGGCACGATCAATCCGACTCGCTGTTTCCTCTTCTCTGCCCTCCAACGCGTAAAGTTGCAGTGAGCGCATCGCCAATACCGTCGCTAAGATCTCAGATCCACCCAAGGGAGGCCGCAGCATTCCGGGGACCCAATGCCCATCCGGACGTTGAATGTTAGCGAGGTACCAGACCAGTGCATCAGTCACTTCATCGCGAGGATATCCCAGCATGGCAAACCCCAACATGCCATAACCGATGAAACGAGGCGCGACGGGAACAGGCCTATCCATCTGGTAAGCCCGCTCAATGCGTGGACGCCAGGACTTCAGCTGCCCACGAATCATGCGCTCTATCGACTCGTCATCAACCAGCAACCCTCGATCTCGTGCCCATCCGATGGCCACGGATGGCAAGTTCTGGTGGTGACAAGATACACAGTTCTTGCGTTTCTCTAGAAAAACATCCGAGCTGTGTTGCAGTAGAGAAATCGAAGCCTGCAAACGACGCTTGAGCATTAATTGCATATCCGCGGGATCGAGACTGTCCACACGATCGGGAATTTCTGGACCCTGCCTGTCTACAGGGTCACTGGCTTCATGTTTCGTCAATAATTCCAGGACTCGTGGAAAGTCTCGCTTCTTCGCCCAGGTCAGTACCGTCTCGCCTCGTTCATTACGGACATTCACATCCGCTCCTTTGTCAATCATCCGTTTAATGATCTCAGTGTCTCCCACTTCACTGTACGCAGACAAAACGACGGGCGGCACACCACCGGGATTGAGGCGGCGATCCAATCGCGCCCCTGCTTCCAGCAACCTCTTGATGACTGCTGGTTTTTGCGCCAGCAGTGCGGCAGTCAAAGCACTGCGCCCTTTGTCATAATTCGGGTCTGCGCCGTGACCCAATAACAGTTCCACCATTTTCTGGTCACCTCGACCAGCCGCCAGCGACAGGTCCGAGGATCCGTTAGTTTCAGAATTCTGCCGGGCA
>CAZITS010000435.1:0-5332 GCA_964542185.1 uncultured Pirellulaceae bacterium | reverse complement strand
CGAGTGACGCTTACTCGGCAGGAGGTCGAAGTGGGAGTCGCTGATCAGCTCAGTCTCGTCGATGTCCAGGGTCTGGTGCGTGTGGTTGTCAATGGCCTGGATAAATTGGTGATTGACTTGCAGCGTGAAATACCAAGGCGAGACGCGTCCAGGTCTGATCTGCAAGTTCTGGGAAGTGGTGAGCTGCTGTCTCTGCAGAATCATGCACTTTATCGTTTGGGACGGGCTTACCGAGAACGTGCACTCTGTTATCGACCGGGGGAAGCCGACCGTGATGCTGCCCTTACGCAAGCACTTGAACAGCTGAAAATTCCTCTGAAGGTAGTGTCCCCCGAGGACTCTCTGTATTGGATGATTCAATTAGAGCAAGTTGTGTGTTATCGCTTGCGTGGAAGTCTCAAGTCTGCTGCCGAACTAGTGCGGCAGATTGAGAAGTCACAGCCTCCAGATAATATTCGGCAGCAATTGTATGTTGAGACGGGCAGGTTGTATTTGAGTAGCGGCAGGGCGGCCGCAGGTTGGGAGTGGTTGGAACGCGTCGCAAAAGAGGTGACCCGCAATCCTGACATGGATCAAGTACGAATCGAAGTATGTGTAGCTTTGTGGCGCTCGGCGATCGCAGAAAACAACAAACGCGATACGCTGAAGTGGCGTGAGCGTTCAGTGGAACTGGCACGTGTAATTGAGAGACGCCACGGGCCTTATTGGTCACACAGAGCAAGCCTGTTATTGGTGGATACTGCGAATCGCTCGGGTTCAACTGGCAGTGTTGACGTGCTGGAGCTTGCGGCCCGTAACCTTTGGCGTAGTGGCCGCCATGATGAAGCCGTCACAGCGTACGACAAAGCTGCACGAATGGCCGTTCAATCCAAGGCCACGGAAGCAGCCTTTCGGCTGTCATTCACCGCTGCGCTGATAGAAGAGAAACGTAAAAAGTACCCAGTGGTAATATCCCGTTATCGCGAATTAGCGGTAGCGATGCAGGAGCACCCGAAAGCGCACGACGCACATTACAGAGCTGTAATGTTTGCATATGATTTGGCACGTGGTGAGGCACTGCGGCGTGCTTCCGTGGAAGAATTAGTGGACGAACATTTGCTCAATTGGCCACGATCGTCAACTGCGGACTCGGTGCGTTGGCTGAAAGCCAGACTGTGTGAGTCTCGCCAAGCCTGGGATGAAGCGATTCGAGTCTACGAGACTCTGGCATTGACGCAGGCCGATGCGGTTATATCTGCAGCTAAATGTTGGCAACATCGCCTCGCTGCGACGCCAAAGAACTCAGCTGCTCAGTTTGCCATGGTAGATGCAGCCTGGTCCTATTTTTCGAGCGTGGTGGTTGATGACCAGGGACGATTGCCGCAAGAGTGGTCGGCGATGGCGCGTCAGGCTGTGGTCGAGGCTGTTCGCATCCGTCTGCGCTATTTTCGAGATGACGATTGGGCTACGGTACAGGAATGGCTCTCCGGCGCATTGGCAGGCAGTCCTTCCCCTCCTGTCGCATGGCGTACGAGTGCTGCGGCGTTGAATGTGGTCGTAGTTGCGGTGCGGCCGGTTCAGGGTATAGCGGCTGAAAAGTTGTTGGAGGAGACCAGGGAGTGCTCACCAAGTGAGGCACTGGAAATGATTGGGCACATCGACCGCGTCATGCGTTCTGTTGACCGTCGTTTTCAGCCTGCCCTGGCCCGTTTGCAGATAGCTGCTCTGACGCAGTTCAAGAACTACTGGGGAGGGCTGGACGCCCCGGGCCGCAAGCAAGTTTCGCAAATTCAGGCCCGTGCGATGGCAAGGTCCGGGCAGCAGACGCGGGCAATAAAGCTCTATGAAACTCTGGTCCAAATGCACCCGCGTGACGGAACGCTCCTGGAAGAGTATGCGCAGTTATTACTGGACGGTACAAACCGAGAGTCGTGGCAGCAGGCTTTAGGACAATGGCGAGTTGTTAAACAGAAGAGCCGCGCCGGTTCAGATCGTAGATTACGTGCGACTTATGCTTTGGCGATGGCTCACTATAAGTTGGGCGACAAGCAGCGGGCTGCGCAGATGATTCGGATTACCCAGGCGACTGTTGATCTGGAGTCATTGGGCATCGCTGACAGGTTCGCAGCACTCTTGAAGAGATGTGAGTGATTGTGAAGCCATCGTCTGGTCTACGGGATTGATGACTAAAAAGTAGCGAAACTGAAGGATATCAGCTAGAACGGCCCACGGTTTACTGGCTAGAGTCGCGTTGGTCGAATAAACTGTCGGAATCACACGTGCACTTCACATGTTTGTTCTTTGATGTGAAGTAAGCGACATCCACATCGAGGAATGGCACAAGTCAGTAGGTATTGTGACTGGGGAGTAAATGATGCGCGCAAAAGTTCTGTGGTCCATGACGCTGGCGTACGTGTGTCTGACTGGATGTGAAGAGCAGGTTGCAGAGCGAAAGCCACCCTCCGGGGCAGATTTTGCTGACATGAGGAAAGGTAGCAGTGGACCGGGTATTCCTGGTGCTAGCGCTCCCACATCGCGCGGTGGAGGGATGTTTGGCGGTGGCGGTGGCGGTCGAGGCGGCGGCGGTGGTCGCGGCGGCGGCGGCGGAGGTGGCGGCGGTGGAGGCGGCGGTGGTCGTGGTGGTCGTGGCGGGGGCGGCCGAGGCGGAGGGGTGTTTGGTGGCGGTGGCGGTGGTCGCGGTGGCGGTGGTCGCGGTGGCGGTGGCGGTGGCATGATGGGTGGCATGATGGGTGGCATGGGAGGTGGCGCTACAGCGAAGAGCCGCCCTGCCCGCGTGCGTATTGTGAACGGCCGAGTCGTATTGTCTGCCAGTAATACCGAGTTGCGTTTTGTGGGGACTCAGCCCACCGGCGAACTCTACGAAGCTGGTTTCGGCGAGTTGTCTGGCGTGATCAGGGTGAATGGTTCAACCGTAACGGAGATTTCACTAACGGTGCCTGCCGACTCATTGTGGAGTGAAGACGAAGAGCTTCTTGCGAGACTACAAGGAGGTGAGTTTTTGGCGGTGAAAGAACATCCCACTATTGTTTTTCGGTCGACTGAGGTTGTCAGGGACGAGGATGGTTTCACGATCACTGGAGATTTAACACTACGGGATGTGACTCAAACGATACGGTTTCCAGCCAGTATTGATGTTGCGAATCGAGGCCTTTCGTTGAAGACTCGATTTACCGTAGATCGCACAAAATTTGGTATGGATTTTCCGGTTGATCAATTGAATAAAGAAGTTTCTGTTGACGTACAGATTGCGCAGCGTCGCGGGCGGCGTCGATCTTCCGCGGATCGTAGCAGTTCGCGAAGTCGTGCAAAGAAGAAGGCCAGTAATCAGCCCAAGCTCAGTGATGCAGAACAGTTGGCGCAACATGCTGCGAATTGGCTCAAGAAGTTTGATTCGAATGAGGACGGTGTCTTGGCGAAAGAAGAGTGGTCGCAAGAGGGTTTTGTTTACAACGCAGCAGATGCTAACGATGACGGCAACATCACTTTGGCGGAGTTGCGTGAGGCAATGGGGAAAAAATGAAAATGGTTAGTGGCCGGCGACAAGCAAAGAACCGGTAATTTGCGTTGGCTCCCGTCACAGGAGAGACATGTTGAGAACGGTTATGACGTACTTTGCACCTGTTCCTGGAGTAGGCCCGGTGCTGACACTAAATTTGTGACGGAACTTAGGGGATTTGGTAGACTAGTGGTGCTTCAGGCAAGTGATTAGACATTGACGGGTTCCATTCATAAACCAGTTAGTTTTAAGGAGTTTCTCGGATGAGTAAGAAAACGACACGTCGCAAGTTCGTGACGACTACGGCTGCCGCTGGTACCGGATTCTGGGTCGCCGGCGGAGTTGCACCAAGGCCGAGTCGAGCTGCCATAGATGAGATTAGCTTTGCGAGCATCGGTGTTGGTGGTAAAGGCGCAAGTGATTCACGCGCGGTTGGCCGTCATGGAAACATGGTTGCGATCTGTGACATTGATGAGGGGAACCTGGGGAAGGCGGCGGCCAGGTTTACAAAGGCGAAGAAGTATTTTGATTACCGCAAAATGCTTGACGAGATGAATAAGACCATCGATGCAGTGACGGTCAGCACTCCTGATCACAATCATGCTCCTGCGTCTATTCGTGCCATGCGGATGGGTATTCACTGCTTTACGCAGAAGCCGATGACCCACACAATCCAAGAGGCACGCTTGATGGGCCAGATTGCCCGCGAAAACAAGTTGGCCACACAAATGGGAAATCAGTTCACTGCGCATCCGAACTTGCGGTATTGCGAGGCTGCTTTCAAAAAGGGAAGTCCTCTCGGAACCATCAAAGAAGTCCATATTTGGACCAACCGACCGGTTTGGCCGCAAGGTTTGGGTAAGCCCAAAGATAAGCCAGCCACGCCATCCACTGTGCATTGGAACGAGTGGCTTGGCCCAGCGAATGAGCGGGATTACCACCAGGCTTATCATCCGTTCAAGTGGCGCGGGTGGTGGGAATTCGGGACGGGTGCCCTCGGCGATATGGCTTGCCACACAGTAAATATGCCTTTTGCTGCCTTGGACCTCGCGAATCCTACCTCCGTTGTCGCGGAAACATCCGGGCACAACGAAGAAACCTATCCCGCATGGTCAGTCATCGACTTCGCGTTTCCCGCGAATGATTGGCGTCCAGGATTAAAGTTCCGTTGGTACGATGGGAAGAAGCTGCCGCCACAGGAGTTGCTGCAAGGCAAAAAGATGGTTGGTAGTGGTGCCCTGATCGTTGGTGAAAAAGGTACGTTGTATGCCCTTGGTGACTATGCGGAACAGGGTTTGCATTGGTTGGGCGTAGATCCTCCAAAGGTCGAATACAAGAAATCCATCGGCCATGTCGAAGAGTGGGTTGCCGCGATCAAAGGCGGTGAACAGGCAAAGTCGAACTTTGCTGAGTACGCCGGCCCACTTACCGAGACGATTTTGCTGGGTAACTTGGCTGTTTGGGCTGCTAAAGAGCCCGGTAAGGGCAAGCAGATTGAATGGGATGCCCAAAAGCTGGTAGCGACGAACGCACCAGAAGTAATGCATGTTGTGAAGAAAGAGTACCGTCAGGGTTGGGACATCTTTCCTTCGGCATGAGGCTAGGCCTGCTTCAGCAGGACAGTTGTTGACAATTGAGACGGCCGCCAGTATTCAAGCTGGCGGCCGTTTTTTTTTGCTTTGGTCGTAAGATTGCGTTTAGCCGAAATGGGCAACTAGTCGGTTCGCCAAAGGCGGGCAAAGTCGGTCGATCCAGACGAGGAGTTTTCCGCCAGTTGAGAGGATAAGCTCGTGCTGGCCACGTTCTATGGCCCGCATTGTTCGCCGCGCGACCTTT
>CAZITS010000434.1:0-5345 GCA_964542185.1 uncultured Pirellulaceae bacterium | reverse complement strand
ATCCCCGGCATGGGCCAGGGCTTGCATGTCGGCGACTTCTTCACGGACACGGGCCACTGCCTTGGGCCAGACTTTCAGTAACAGGTCCATGGCGGCCTGAGGCGTTTTCGCCATTTGCGGCTCGAGTCGCCAGTGCGCGTGCGTCGGGTATCCCAGCAGTTGGGCGCGGACGGCGCGGAGTTTGAGAATTTCGGAGATGATGGCGTTGTTGTCATGGTTGTCGCCGTTATCTCCACGGTTGTAGTAGGTCCGCCAGACAGTTTCGCGATGTGGACGATGGTCCGCATAGGTCAAAAACGGGTCCATTGCCGAACGCGTATTGGTAACGGCCCAGGCATCCTGGCGGCCATGTTCGGCAGCAGCGCGGGCCATCGCGTTGACGACGCTGGGCGGCAAGCCGCTGAGTTCCTCTGCGTTTTCGATCCAAGTGATGTGATTTTGTTCATCGGCCAGTAAGTTCTGGCTAAAGTCTGTATAGAGTTGCGCCAGACGCTGGTTGATCTGGGAAAGACGTGCTTTGTCGTCGTCGGCTAGTTTGGCGCCACGGCGCACGAACGATTTGTAGCGATCGTCCAGCAGTCGCAACTGCGCAGAGGAAAGGCCTGCCTGGGCGCGGTTCTCGTAAATCGTGGAGATGCGCGCAAACAGTTTTTCATTTTGTGTGATACGGTCGCGGAAGGCGGCCAGCTGGGGTGAGACGACCCGTTCCACATCGGGAATCGGGCCCAGGTTCAGGTTGGAGGCATGCACGCCCAACAGCACTTCCAGCCGTTCGAGTGCGCGACCAGCGGATTCCAGTGGGACCAGCGTGTTGGCGAAACTGGGAGCCTCGGACTGTTCCGCGATGGCGGCAATTTCCTGTTCGGCCTCAGCGATCGCTGTTTCAAACGCTTCCGGAAAGGCTTGTGGCCGCACCAGGTTCCAGGGTGGGACGCCTCCGTACGGCCCTCCCCACGGTTTGAGCATCATGTGTTGGTCCTGTTCTTGTCCGTGTAACATCGCCAGTTGGTGGTTTCCGGACAGCGCGATAGCGAGTAGCAGTGACGCCCGTGTGATATTGCCGCGTGGGAAGGTTTTCATTGATCATCCCGCCGGACGTACGAAAGGGAGATTGCGAGGCGTCAGTCTAACAGGTGGTGCCGGGTTGTCTCCCCCTGGCACTGCCCCGGGCAGACTCCCTCCAGGCAAGGTGCCCACTCACAGGTTCGCGGCCCCCTCGTCTTCCGGAATGCCGAACGCCGTGGCGGCATTTCGCCAGAAAATTCCCTCGATCTGGTCACGTGAAAGTTGGGCTGTTTCGGCTGCGAATTTCAACGACATCAACTGTTCGTAGACCGATAGGATCGGACGTCCGTCGCAGTGAGGGAATTGCAGACCGCCCTGGTCTGCGTCGTAGTGCTGCCAGGCACGTCCCAGCGCCGCGTAATGCCCGTGGAAAAAAGCGGCCCCCACGCCGTCGGAACCCCAGAAGATGCGCTGTGGGTCCTCTTGGGTCAGCAGTGTCACGTAGGGTCGCACATCGGTTACCGCCGAGGTGTCGTAGTAGATGTTCGGCATGTCACGTAACCGATTAATCGCCTGGCGGATTGGCCAGTAGGTAAAACTTCGAGCACAGTGGGCCAGTAACCAGCGGATGTTGGGATAACGTCGCGTCGTGTATTCCTCCAGGTCATCCAGATTGTGCCGATCAGCGCAGCCGTCGAATCGGGAAAGGTGCATCGTGACCCACCAGCCGTGCTGGTTGGCCAGTTCCATCTGCTCGTGCGGCAGAAATTCGTGGATGCGGCACTCGGCGATGTCGCCGGTTACGGAAAATGTGCGATAGGGCTTCAGGCCAATGAACTGGGGGTTCTGCAGGTCGCGCTCAATGTCGGCGAGCTGGCAGCTGGGAGTGACCAGGCGGTTGTGCCGGATTCCAGGCACACCAGTGATTTCTTGCCGAACGGATTCGACATGCCGGTCGACTACGGGATATCCGGAAGGAGTGCCCAGGATCAGATACTGCAGTTGGCGTCCCGGGTAGAGAACGCGGGCCCAGTCGTTGAGCGTAGCCAGGTTGTGGTCTTCGTGTACAAACCCAGCGGGAATTTCTGCCAGGTTGGAATTCCAGAAGAAGTGAATGTGCGCGTCGAGCATCCGTTCTGGCACAAAGTCTGCGAGTTCTTGTTCCCAGATTTCCCGGTCCGTAGCGCGGTAGTCGATAGCGGTCTGGCCCATAGTGGCTGCCTTGGTGTTCAGGGATGCGTGCGGGAATGTTTCTTGTCGGTGAACATGCTGGCCCGCTGGCCGCACATGGAACCACCGCGCCAGCGGTCAGGGTCTGGCCGGTTGCCTGGCCGGAGTGGGTTGAATTGACTGGATCAAGGCGATGACGTCGGCCAGATCCTGTGGCGACAGGTCCTTTTCCAGCCCCTCGGGCATTAGTGAGACGCCAGTTGCCGCGAGTTCCTCGATCGTATTACGGAGAACGACGTCTTGCCGCGCTTCCGCCCGCTTCAAGGTAATACTAGTGGCGGTTTCTGCGGCGATGATCCCATTAAAGATACGGCCACTTTCGGTGACCACCGTATAGGTATTGAAATTGGGTTGTGCTTCCCGATTCGGGTCGAGGATTGCAAGCAGGAGATCAGCAGCAGATTTGTTCTGCACTGAAGTCAACTCGGGTGCGACACGATAGCCGGTGTCACGAATCCGATGGCAGGTGGAACACTTTTTCTTGAAAACGATGAAGCCACGGTCGGCGTCACCGCGTAGTTCGAGGACACCACGGAACTGCTGGACGACCTGGGCGCGATCGGAATTGACCTCACCGCCAAGAATCTCCTGACTGCGCTCACGAATCGCCTTGTTGGGATGTTTCAGCAAGAGTTGTTTCTGGTCGCGCCCCAGCTCGCTGCGACGCACCGTTTGGGAAGAGACGGCCGTTAACAAGAGCGCGATCCGGCTGGGGCTGGAAAGTAACGCATCGGCTGCATCGCGCCGCAACTGAGGGCTGTAGGTCCGCCAATGGTCAAGCAATAGACGGCCTGCAGACTCTGACGATTGCTGGGCCAGGGCGGCTACCAAGGCGCGTTGCAGCAGCTGAGGACTTCTGGGTGACAGCAATTGGGGTGCCAGGGAAGCGACGGTTTCAAAGGAGGTAAAGGCCAATACGCCAATTGCCTGGCTACGTTGCATCACGGATTTGCGTTCGTCCATGGCGGTTTGCTGGGCGCGCTCAAAAGCAGCTTGTACCTGTTGGCGGACGGCCGCGGGAGTTGATTCTGCGCTCAGTAACTGGGGTAAGGTGGCACCCCGACGGCTGAGTCCCTCACCGAGTCCTGCCAACGCGACTTGCTGGACTGCGGCTGAGGAGTCCGCTGCAGTCGCGCTGGCCAGTAGACGTACCGCGGCACCCGGGTCGCGGTCCGCACCGGCCAGCAGGCACAGTTCGGATAACCAGGAAAGCACCTGCTCGCGTTGCGGTCCACCCGCGTCAGGCAATAGTGCGCGGCCAATGCGGTCTGCGTTCTGACCCACAGACGAGAGCAGTGCGGTACGGATTTCCTGCCCGTTTTGCGGAGCGCGGGCAAGTTTCGCCAGGGTTTCAATCGCCACATCACCCGAGGTTTCGCCGAGCGAAAGAGCCAGTTGGAAACGGACGCGATCGTCCGGATCACTGTGCAAGCCAGCCAGGGTCTCGATGAGATCAGGTGATTTGGACAGGAATGGTTCAGCGAGTCGCACCGCGTGCTCTCGAATGCGAGGATGCGCGTCGCGCGTTGCCAACGCAACCTGCTGGACAGTCAGTACATCCAGTCCAGCGAGTGTGTGCAACGCGTGTAAACGAGCCAGTGGCCGCGACGAAGATTGGAGTGTGCGCAGCAGTTGCCGAGTCACTGTCTTGTCGCCGCGTTGCCACAACAGGCGCTGGGCGGTCTCTCGATTCCAGGCATTGTCCGACCCCAATTCACGCACGAGCTGATCGCTACTCAGGTCACCTAGCGGAACGGTTTGCATCCGCTTGATGCCGGGCGGAACAATTCGGTAAATGCGGCCTCGATCGCTGCCGTTTTGGAGGTCGAGAAATTGTTTGATTTCAGCCGGGATGGAGTACGGATGTTCGACCGTCTGGCGGTACATGTCTAGCACGTAGAGCGTGCCGTCAGGGGCATTCACGAAATTGACAGGACGGAACCAGTTGTCCGACGAACGGATCATTTCTTCTTCTTGATCGGCGCGCTGTGCAGTAAACAGTACGCCGCGCGGAGTAAGGGACTTGCGGTGCACAATGTTGCCACCCACGTCGCCTACGAACGCGTTGCCTTGAAACTCAGCCGGGTAAGCGCCGCCTCGATAGACGGTGATACCCGTCGCCGAAGTGAAGTAGCCGACGGGGTATTCCGTGGGAACGACGCCTTTTTTGCCATTGGGGTCGAGCGGCAGGAACTCCCAGGCCCCCTGTTTATTGACAACCAGCTTGTAGCCCTTGGCGGCGGCCCGCCATTGCTGGCGGATGATCCGCCAGGGTTCTGGAGGACTGGTACGGAAAACGCGTGCACTGGCCCCATCCGCCGCAATGCTGCGAATGGAATTTGAGACGGCCAGGGCCGGATTGCGAGCCAGATACCTGCGGGGAAATACGATTTGTTGCACGTGATTACTGTTACTGCAGACGAAGCGGTTTCCCCAGTCGTCCATCGAGTGGCCGAACTGTTGGCCTCCCGTTACGACTTCGAACTGTTCGGTCCGCGGATCGAATCGCAAGTCGGCACCTTGCACCGGAAAGAGTGCTTGATCGCGGTGCTTCAAGGTGAGCGGGTTGCGACCTGCAGCCAGGTAGATCTTTTGATCCAGGCCCCACTTCAAGTTATTGGCGAGCGATTGGACATTGTCCCTGCCAAAGCCGCTGAGGACGATTTCACGCACATCGGCGCGCCCGTCTCCATCGGTGTCTTTGAAGTAGTACAGGTACTGGGGTGCCAGCACGAAGAGTCCGCCGTTGTAGCAACAGACAGAGGTCGGCCAACTGATCTTATCAGCGAATACGACACTTCGATCCATTCGCCCATCACCATCGGTATCTTCCAGCAGACGGATGATACCGGCGTCTTTCTTTCCGCCACCCTGGGGGTTCAGTCGCGTCGGTTCTTGCGAGAAGGGGTAGCCGTGCATTTCGGCCACGAACATCCTGCCCCAGGCGTCGAAGCAGGCGTCGACGGGATCTGCCACCAGGGGTTCGGCGGCCACGAGTTCCAGGCGGCAACCTTTGGCCAGCTGGAACGTATCCAGAGCCTGCGCAGGTTCGGTGGCGGGGACGGGTGGCAGGTCGGCAGCGGTGACGGTGCGGCGGTTGGGTACTTCAT
>CAZITS010000433.1:0-5359 GCA_964542185.1 uncultured Pirellulaceae bacterium | reverse complement strand
ATCGAAGATCAGGCTGTTCTCGCTCAGATCCAGCTCTTGCAGGTGAATCATTTCCTGCAGTCCCGTCATCCCCTGGCTGGAAACCTGGGTCTGCGAGAGCCGCAGTTTCTTGAGTTTGGTGAATTGATTGAGGACCGGGATAGCGTCATCGCCGACAAGTGTTCCGGCCAAATAGATTTCCTCCAGATTCGTCAGTCCCGCGAGTTGTTTCAAACCGTCTTCGCTGACGAATAGAAAATCGAGCAGCAGGGCCTTGAGTCCTGCGAGTTTGCCAATCGATGCCATGCCTTCATCGTCCACCAGCGTGGCCCCACTTTTCCCCGACAACCGCAGAGCGCGCAAGTTGCTGAGCGCCTCCAGATGGCTTAATCCCGCATTGCCAATTGGGCAATTGCGCAGATCGAGGTCGCGCAGTGTATCCAGCGCGCCAATCTTGGCCAGATCGTCATCTGAGAGCTCAATACCAGCCAATCGCAGACTCCGCAGTCGTGGTAATCCAGTCAGCGCACCCAAGGTTGCCACATCGAAGGGCTGGTCTCGAAAGTCGACTTCGATTACCAGCCCCTGGTTGTCGGACTTGAGTTTCAATGAATGTTGTTTGAGCAGGTCGAGCGCCTGCGGATCATCCGTAGGCTGAGGCGCTGGCGACGCCACGGCGGCGGCGGTGTTCGCCGGTGTGGCCGGTTCAGAAAGGGTGTTGTCTTCCACCGCGCCGCAACCCATAGCGAGTGCCAGCAAGCTGAGAGCAAAGATCCGCATGGAGGAGAACCTCTCGCTGAGAAGAACGGGAAGGATCGAACCGCATTGTCGTTGCGGTCTACAGCAGCGTTTGGATTGTCTACCAGAAATGGCCGCGGCGAACACCCCACAACGGGAGAAACGTGGGCAGCCGCGCCGTTGCCAGGCAGGAGGCAGCTGATCGCAAACTGGTTAGCCCGAGTCCCTTGAAGCGACGGGGTTATTGGCGCAATTGCCGCCGCGCCGTGGATTCAATGAGCGCTACCAGTGCCAGTACGCAGACCACGAGCAAGACAATCAAGACGGCCCCAATCGCATCGACCCGGTGGAGTAAAAGAGCGGCCAGGCCACAACAGAGGGTTGTCAGATAAATGGTCAGCACCGCTTGTGAGCGAGAAAAACCGAGTTCAACCAGGCGGTGTGAAAAATGGTTCTTGTCGGCCTGGAAGGGACTGTTGCCTTGCCGAAGGCGAATCCAAATCACGGTAATGGTGTCGTAGATCGGTACCGCCAGCACACACAGGGGAGCCAATACGGCGTGGGGCTGGGGACCACGATAACTCGTAAAGGTCGCCAATAATGTGCAGGATGCGATACAGAATCCCACGAAATAACTACCTGCATCCCCGAGGAAAATACGGGCGGGCGGGCGGTTGTGCCAGAGGAACCCAAGCAAGCCTCCCACGAGCACCAACAACACCCCCGCGACAAACATCTGTGGTTGTTGGGTTGCCGGGTCCGGGTTTAACAACAAGACGGCGGCCAGCGTGGAGGCCGCAATGGCTGCGACGCCACCAGACAGCCCGTCCATGTTGTCGAGCATGTTGAACGAGTTGACCAGACCGACAATCCAAAGCACCGAAAGAAACCAGGTAATCGGTTGCCATTCCAGAAACAGCGTGAGACGCCAATCTTGCCAAATCACGCAGGTGGTCGCGACCAGGAGCTGAACGACGATCCGCGATTGCCAACTGATGTTGCGCAGGTCATCGACTAATCCCAGCGCCATTAAGATGGTGCCGGCGCCAAGCAGAATCCAAAGACCCGTCAACTGGTCTTTCAGCCCAGCCAAATGGGGCTGCGCAAGGGAGGGGACCCAGGAGCTGTCTTCGGCAACCAGCCAAAGCAGCAGCGAGCCGATCACGAATGGCGAAAGTACTCCCAGCCACACCGCGAGCCCACCACCCAGTGGCGTTGTGTGTGAGTGTACTTTGCGTTCTGCCGGATGGTCGAGCAAGCCCCAGCTGGCCGCCCGGCGGCGAATGACAAACGCGCTTCCCCAGGTGATCAGGCAGCTGGGAATCAGTGTTGTCAGGAGAAACCAGATTGTCTGCTGTAGTGTCATGACTTGAGTACGTGTGGGGGGCCGGCAGCGTTCAGCAGGTGTATAGAAATGGGGACCTCGATGTTCCATCGACCGGGTACGGCCCATGACTGGAGGGAGTTTCCGGGGGGTAGCGGAATACGGTTGGATGGACCCTCGCCGGTGAACCAAACCACGCCGGCTGTCCAACAGTAGTCTCTGTCGGCGGGAGTTTCCTCATGGTTGTGCATCTTGATTCGTCGACGCTGGTCGCAGCCGCCGGCGCAAATAATCCCGGCATTTGTCGAGAAACAAGTGGTATTCGTCAGACCGGTAGTCAGGATACGTCCAATCCCGCGGCGTCCATTTGCGATGGTAGTAATGCAGCGTCACTTCTGCGTAGATACCGCGCTGCAAATAGAGTCGATGGTCGCGATCCTTGGTGGTTGCCAGGACGAGCTTGGCTTCGCTGACGTAACCTGGATCCAGATTGAGTGGTCGGGTTTCCGGCAACTGGCAGGTTTGCTGGTAAGTGGTTTCCCACTGATTCGACTGTAACTTGATATCCGCCAGTTGCTGCGGGTCGATCAAACGTTCGAAGGCAAGCAACATTTTGACGAGCCCCGTGCCCATTTCGGCTTCGTAGAAATCGGTCTGGGTGAAGTCCCAGCGAGGACTCTCCAGGGCGAGGGGCCCCCAGCTGCGCTCTGCTTGCTGACGGGCCCAGTCAATACTCTCCCCATAGCGGCTAAAAACAGCCATCACAAGCAAAACCGGATCGTGCGCTTTGGTATTTCCCATAGTTGGTCAGATGCTCTAACTGGACGCCCTGGGGCGCCGTTGGTCGACCGATGTTCCACCAGACTCGGGAACGACCCGCACTCCAGTAGTCAGGTTGTTCTCGGGATTCAATACGACACTCTCCCCTTCCTGGAGGCCGGCGGCAATTTCCACCCAGTCATCGTTTTTAATACCCAGTGCGACTTCTTGTATCTGGGTTTTTCCGTCGCGCACCGCAAACAGTTGCCAGTGGTTCTGGTCTCCGCGAAACAGGGCTGTGCGAGGTATGACCAGCGACTTTTCTTTTCGTTTGGACACAATCCGCACCCGCACCCGGTAGCCGGCCCCCAGCTGCTGGTCGGCAAAGAGTTGAACCACATGTGGGTCATCTCGGTCAAATCGCACAATGACCTTGACGCGTTGTTGTTCGATACCCAGTGAGCTGATCTTGGTGACTCCAGCAGGGTGGATGCGCGTCACGGTGCCCGGTATCGCGTTGGCAAGAGACCGGCCAACACCAGGTCCGTAGATACCGACAGCATTTCCAGGGCGCACCCGAAATGCGTCACGACTAAGCACATCCGTTTCAACTTCCAGCTCTGTGAGCTGTCCGATACGCAACAGTGGCGCACCCGCTGGCAGAAACTGTTCATCGCGCACTATCCGATTGAGTACGATTCCGTCGACAGGACTCCGCATTTCGCTGCGCTGGATGCGTGTCTCCACTTCTCGCAGTCGCGCCGCAGCTTCTTCTCGCTCTTTTTCGAGCACGGCGTGGGTCAGTTCTTTGTTGGCGATTTGTTCCGCGACCAGGCCAGGCAGTAACAGCGTCGCGGCCTGCATGGCTTTCATCGATTCGGAAATCAAGAGGCTCTGCCGATGGTTTGCGTCGCTTTCCACATAGTCCAGTTCTGCTTGATCGAGCTCGGTTTTGGTAGCACCACCTTTGGCCATCATTTCCCGCACGCGTTTCAGAAAGATCTCTGACTTGACGAGACGTTCCTTGCCCGCCGTGACGCGTGAACTGGATGCCTGAACCACCTTATCCATCGACTCGACCAGGCGATCTGCCTGTCTCTTGGAGAGTTGCTCGACGTCATCATCGTCATTGCGCGCAATCGAGGCATCCACGCGCTGAACCGCGGCCAGGGCAGCGGCTCGGGCATCGGTGACATCGGCCGTACTGATGCGCGCCACCACGGTACCCTGTGTGACGGGATCACGCTCTTGTAGCGAGATAGCCTCGAGCCGTCCGGAAAATGGCATCGTGATCGTATAGGTTTGCGGCAGGCGCGTTTTTCCTTGTTCGTCAACGTATTCCTCAATCGAACCGTACTCGGCGCGCGCAACTTGGACGGGAATTCCCGGCGACCACAGGATCGCCAGCACAACAGCCAGCGGTACAGCCAGCAAAATAACGAGCACGAGCAGGCGTCGGATCATGGTACTACTCTCGAACCTTGAGCGCTTCCAGATAGTTCATTCTAACAATCCGCCGTTGCACCGATGCGTGTGCGATTGCCATAAAAGCCAGAGACAAGAGAACGGTGGTAGACCAGACCCACGCTGCCTGGACCACCGGCAAGCGTAACAGGTTGTTTTCGGCGTAAGCCAAGCTGGCGAGCTGCATCAATAGATAGCCAAAGGGGAGGCCCAGCGCGGTGCCTAGTAAATTGGTGACCACTGTTTCCCGTAGAAAAAGATGGCCAATGGTCCATGGGCTGTAGCCCAGTGCGATCAGCGTTGCCACTTCGGATTCACGCTCTGACAGATTTACCAGGGAGTTATTGAAAATACTGCCAAAAAACAGGATTCCGGCGAAGGCAACAATGAAGCCAATCCCGACCCAGAGTTGTGCCAGAATTGTGGCCATCAAGTTGGCGATCATTTCCTGGCGCGAAACAAAGGATTCGATCGTCGAATACGATTTGAGCGACCCGCGCAGTTCGTTTTGTCGGCCCGGCTGAATTTGCAACTGGGCAGAGGTCATCGCAAATTCTTCGTTGACGAGTTCTGCCAGGTAATCGATGCGGGCATAAGCCGCCAACCCGAGAAACGAACTGGAAAGCGTCGTCACGCGGGCGACGACCGGGCGGCGTGAGCCTTTGGTAGGAATCAAGGTCACCAGATCTCCTGCGGACACGTGCAGTATTTCCGCCAGCCGTTGCGTGAGAATGAGTCCCGATTCCGGTACCGGCAGAATCGCCCCCGTCGCATTGCGTGGAATCGTTAACTGGGCATCGCGACTCAATCCCGTGATGACTGTTTTGTAACGATGATTTTTATAGACCAATGTGCAGCCGAGCTGAAAAAGGGGTTCAGCCCGGTCGACACCGGGCAAGGCTCGCAATTGTTCCAGCGCCCGGTGATCCTGGGTGGATTTGAACACCAGGTCCAGGTCGCTGCGAGAAACGCGAAAAAACTGAAAGTCGATCAGAAACCACGTGCTGGCCACCATCAAGAAACCGACAACCAGTAAGCCGCTGCCCATCGCCGAGGCGAAGACGCCAACCGCACTACGGAATCGGTTTCTTAGTA
>CAZITS010000432.1:0-5363 GCA_964542185.1 uncultured Pirellulaceae bacterium | reverse complement strand
GACCCTCGATTATTTGATGTTCTCGTGCGAAGTATTGCGCGACGACACTCCAATTCATCGCCAGATCGGCTTGAACGAAACGGCAATCCTGGGCGGTGCTCCATTCTCAATCCTGGACGTCGATCTATTTGTCGATTCAGACTGGGCCACGACCTTTAGTGGTGATGGCTTGATCATCAGTACACCGATTGGCTCAACTGCCCACAGCCTGTCCGCAGGTGGCCCTCTCTTGCGACAAGACCTGAATGCCTTCGTCATTTCGGCGATCAGCCCCCATACATTGACGGTACGGCCCGTGGTCGATTCTTCTGACCGAGTCTATGAACTCGTCGTATCGAGACCCAACGAAGCGACTTCGGTCGTCGTTGACGGGCGGATGGTATGTCGTCTCCTGCCCAACGACCGCATCCGGGTACAGCGTGCGGACGCCCGCTTTCAGATGATTGAAATTCCTGAAAAAAACTATTACCGCACCCTGCGTGAACGGCTCGATTGGGGCGGGCGCATCTCCAAACTCCAGACCTAGTGCCGACTGCAGAACTCTACGGCCGATCGTGTCCGGTGAAGCCCTTTGACCTCACTCACTCCCGGAAACACGACCTGGTTCGCAGCGACTTGTCCACTGCTTGTCCACTGCTTGTCCACTGCGCCGACACGCAGGCATCATTCGCTTTCGAGTTGAAGCTGCAGGCCTGCCCACTGGAGACGAACCCGCCTGTCGGACAGCAACTCCAGAGACCGGAAAACTCCTCTTGCCCATTTGGGCGAGCGCAGCCATGATTCGCGCACAAGCGGTCTCCGCTACCAGTCAACTGGGACAACCCCAGCCTCTGATCAGCTGCCCGCAACGTCACTATCCCGCAACGTCACTATAAGGATCAGCACGTGCTACGACGGATTGCCACTACGGCCACGCCTTTCCTGCTTGCTGCATTCTGCCTGACGCCTTGTGATGCCAGGTCACCCCGCGCCCCAGACACCTCCGATACAGCAACGACAGCAGACGCGTACTTGTTACGCTACAAATTCACCGCTGGCGAGGTCGTACGCTGGAGAGTAACACACAAAGCGCGGACCGATACCGAGATTCGCGGATCCAGCCAGACCGCTGAATCCAATAGCGAGTCAACCAAGGTCTGGACCGTCAAGGAAGTCGGCGAGAACGGAGAGTTTACGCTGGTACACTCCGTATCGCAGGTCAACATGTGGCAGCGAGTCGGGGACGAGCCACTCATTCACTACGACAGTGAAAGCGACGAAGAAGTTCCCCGTGTCTACCAACAGACGGCCAAAACCGTCGGAGTTCCACTATCAACTGTCACAATCAGCCCTCCCGGAGCCATTCTCGCGCAGTCGAGCACCAAACCCATCGACCTCGGCCTGGGAAGTATCGTGATTCCCTTTCCTGAAAAGCCGATCAAGATCGGTGACGGGTGGAACGTGCCCCGCGTCGTGACGGTCTCGCTACCAATAGACGGTGTCCGCACTTACAAGAAAATTAAGGTCCGCCAACGGTACACGCTTCGTTCGGTGAAAGCCGGCATCGCGACGATTGCGGTCCGCACAGAGGTCATTACACCAGTACGGGATGCACGCATCGAATCTCAACTGATCCAGAAAATGATCAAAGGGAGCATGCGGTTTGATCTACAAAAAGGTCGCCTGCGGTCAAAGACAATCGATTGGGATGAACATGTACTCGGATTCCAGGGCGCAAACAGCAACATGAAATACAGGGCGACTTTCTCGGAGCAACTGTTGTCGGCGAAACTGGCCGCCGCACCCCAAAAACAGCGGCGTTAAACCGCAAGCCACCGCAAAACAACCATTTTCCTTGTGGAAAATCGAAACCAAAACTAGGATCGACAGAGCGCCAATGTCTCGTGTGCCATCCGCGACAGATGCGTAACAACCGCTGAATAGCTATTTCGATACCTGGCCCACTGTAAATCCCATCTTGTCGTGTGGCCGTCCGTTCTGCGAATCCCTGCCTGCCGTGGGCATTGCTCCTCATCGCCGGCGATCGATCGCTCCAACATCCATGCCAAAACGAGCCTCTTGCAACCACGCACCCAGCGATAGAAACCGACAACTCGGGTTCGAGATGCTGGAAGCACGCCGTCTATTGACCGCACCGCATGGCGCCATGCCGCAAGACCTCGCCGAGTACCTTCTGGGCAGCACAGCGGTGACCGTGGTTTTCTTCGAGTCTGATGGCAGCCTCGACGAAAGCACGGAAGATTGGACACCTACCCTGATTGAAGAAACCAAGACAAAAATTCAAGATGCCCTGGACTGGTGGTCCGACACGTTCCAACGACACCAGGTGTGCGACTCCCTTGAATTGAGTGGAGCCGGATGCCAGGCGTTGTCCAACGCGGAAATTGACTCACTAGCAAATGAGCACGCACGTCATGAAATCGACTTTGTCGTCGACTGGACGTACGCCGACGATCCTTTCCCCACCGCGTTTGAGCCAATCAATCGAATTTCCGATGACTATATTTACTGGGGGACCCAGTTCCTTCAGGAAGTAGGCTACTCCGGCAGCACACTCGGTTTCGGAGAAGACCTGGTCGATTTCAATCACCAGCAGCGTCTGGCAGCAGAAACCGACTGGGCGTTCACGCTGTTTGTGGCCAACTCCGACCAGGACGCAGAAGACACCTGGGCAGAAGGGGGATCATTCACCCGGGCATTTGCATTCCCACAGGAAAAGTTGATCGTACAACCCTCGGGGAGACCTGCCAGCACCACCGCGCATGAAATCGGTCACATGTACTGGGCATTTGACGAATACGCACCTGCAGGCACTTACTTCAGTTCGCGCGGATACTACAACCAGCGGAATGAAAATGCCCACGACAACCCGACCCCCGGGTTTGTCCAGGTCGACAGTATTATGGACAGAGAGGCTGGTGTTTCAGGAACACGCCTGGAAAACGCTTATGCGTCAGAAACCAGCTCTCCCTCTTCGCTCATCATGGTCGGCTGGCGGGACAGCGACAACGATGGAATTATGGATGTGCTTGATGTACCTCATCAGATCACGGGCACAGGCTACTACGACCATGCTAGTGCGCAATATAAATTCCACGGCACCTCAGAAGTTCAAACTCTGCCAAACCTCAACCCGCGTCCTTCGGGCACACGTTCAGGGAGCCTGCGGAATGACATCACCCTGAACCAGATTACCCGGCTGGAATACCGGATTGATGGTGCAGCCAACCCCTGGCAGACAGAAGCGCTCAGCGCCACAGGCGATGCCGTCACGCTCGACTTGTCCCTCCCTGTCCCCGCTGACTTTACTAGCATCGAAATTCGCACTGTCGACGAAAACACCGGCGTGCAGTCTGCCCACTTCCTGGGGTCACCTGAGCAACCAACCCAATACACCGTCAGCGGCATTTCCGGGTTCGTCCGCTACGACGCAGCTGCAGATGGGCTCGACCCGGGCGATGTCAATGGGCTGGAAGGGTGGACCGTTCAACTCCTCGATGAACAGGGGGCCTCCCTCGCATTACGGCAATACGTCGACCCCGACGATTACGAAGAACTGGTCGAATTGAACGAAGTGCACCCCCAAGTCACCTTAACTTCGATCGGCGACGGAGTTGCCCGGACTGCCGTCTACGCGCGGACGCGGTCGCCCGCATCAACGGGTAGCCGCGTGTTCGCACACGCCCTGGACGCCACCACGATCAGCGCCGAATGGACCCAGCAGGACCGACGCCTGCGAATGGCGTTTGCGGAACCCATTGCCACACTAAGCCTGGATGCGGTGGCCAATAGCGATGGAGACGTGGGGCGATTGGAAGTCTACGACCTTAACGATCAGTTGTTGGCTCGCTACACAACAGACCGGCTCGACACCAGCAACGTCGAAACAATGACGCTTAGTCGTGTCTCCGGGGACATCGCTTACGCAATCGCGAGCGCGCACGCAGGTACAGCGATTCGTTTCGACAACCTCCAGTTCGGCGCGGAAACAGAACAATTAACCAACTCGCGTGGGGATTTCTCTTTCTCCCACCTTCCCGCTGGCAACTACACACTCACCGTCGCAGCGCAAGAGGACTACGAGCTCACCACGAACACAAACTGGTCAATCGAGCTGGCAGATCGACTCGATAATCTTACCAATTTCGATTTCGGAGCACGTCTGGTCACGGGTGCAAACTGGCAAAACCCGGTCGAACCACTGGACGTCGACAATGACGGATTCATTGCGCCCATCGATGTACTGCTGATTGTAAGCCACCTTAACCAGTACGGCTCACACCCACTCCCCGTGCCACCGCAACCGCCTGAACTGCCGCCACCTTTCCTGGATGTTGACGGCGACGATCATGTGGCCCCCGTCGACGCACTTCTGATCATTGGACACTTGAATAGTCAAGATGCTTCCGCTGACGGAGAAGATAGCGACTCGCTCGCACCGTCAGCCCTGCTTGCCTCCGCAGCACAACCCCCACCAGCGTCCCTGCGCCCCCCACTGGCAACCTGGCAAACGACAACCCAGCTCCCACCCCACAGTCATTTCGTCACTTCATTACCCAGGGTTACTGCGGTAACCGCCAGTGGAGTTTCAGACAACCTTGGATCCGTCAAACCGAGGGCGTCCGCAGTGGTTCGCGATAACGGCAACTGCGCATCAGACACGCATCAAGCACGCCCAACCGACGAGTTGTTCAATGGTGGATTCGCAGCCATCGAGCTCGAAAAGTTGCTCCGCCGCACGCGTGTCAGACAACCGGGCATCGAAAGCGCGTTGACTGAAATCGCGCCGCACATTGATGCCGTCTGGCAACGGCACAATCGCTAAAAAAGTCTCGCTACCCGCGCACCGTCCAACTGCGCGCTAAAAAGCCAGGACCGCTCGGCAGGCAACCGGAAACAGATTGATGCCAATCGCTGCCACCGTAATTTGCCAGGGTGGATACTGGCGTCGCAATAAATAGACGGCGGGAACCAGCAATAACGCTAGAATCCCCGTAATGGTCGCCGTAAAGAGCAGCAAACCTGGCAGTACGCTTACCGCTTCGGGAAGCGACTGCTCGCCTGCCCGAGCCACAACGCCCCAAGCCACCAACATTCCCAAATCCGCCATGAGCGTCACGACTGTCGTCAGCATCCAGCCCACCGTGGCCGCCTCCGCCACGCGACTCTCAATCGGACCAGTCCGCTGTGAACGCCGCCGAGACTGCCGATTGCGCCCACGTTTTCCCATTTGTCTGTACCTGAGTATGCCGTCTTTGCGAATCTGCTGCCCGCCCCCGCGGGCCAACCATTGTCGGGAAAAACACCAGAGAGCGACCTGACCACTGCCAGGAAAAGTGAATGCTCGCCTGCAGTCAATACAA
>CAZITS010000431.1:0-5366 GCA_964542185.1 uncultured Pirellulaceae bacterium | reverse complement strand
TCATCGGTGACCCTCGAATTTATTTCTCGCGATCGAACAACACGCGCCTCCAGGAAACTCGCTGTTTGATGACAAGCTCACCTAACACGAACGCTAATCTCGAAACCACAAGCACCGACCTCGCAGCCTCTGTGAAACCCGTTCCGCTTCGCTTTGCCAATGTGTTCAAGTGCGTGCTCCCGTTGGCCTTCCTGGTCCTGATCGCTGCGTGGCTCTGGGTATCGTATGGAAACGAACAGATGTTCGCCGATTTGTTCGAACCTCCCTTGGTCGAAGCCCACGGAATCGTTCTTATGAATGGCGCCCCATTAGGTCACGCTGAAGTTACTACCGTCCCTCTGCGCAAAAGTCTCACTGGCGCGTTTGGAATGACTGATGCAAAAGGGCGTTTCACACTCCGGACACTTTCCCGAACCAGGTCACTTCCCGGTGCTTACCCTGGCCAGCATAAAGTCGGCGTTGTTGCCTACCAACCAACACAGCAGGCATTTGGAAGCCCAACGGCACGGACACCGATGCAATTTCGCAATCCTAACCAGAGTCCTCTTACAATCACCGTTTCAAGTAGTCCTGACCAGAACCAGGAAATCCGCATTGAATTGAAAGGGGAGCTGGCACCCGTTTCCGCAACTGCGGAATCAACTCGCGTAGGCGAAGTGCTCGGAGAATTTGATCTGAACAAGAATGGAAAACTTGACGCAAACGAAATTCCACAAAATGGCGATGCCGCATACCTGGCCAACGCTGACGCCAATGGTGATAGCAGTGTCGACAAAATCGAGTTACTCAACAGCATACGACAGCAACCCCAGTCAACAGACTCTACAAATAACATGATGCAAGTAGGGGCAGGATTCATCGTCGGTCACATTTTCAACGCCCATGACCAAAACGAGGACGGCGTGCTCGACAAAGAAGAAGTAGCAAAGATGCCGGCTGAGAACCGCGAACACGCTCGGATTGCCAAAGCTGACCTCAATAACGACGGTGTCATTGAGAGAGAAGAATTGACGGCGACGGTCCAGGACGACTAATCAGGATCGCAACTACCTGGCGAATCCCAGAACTCTGCTCACCACATTTCTCTACTTGCTGCGGGAAAATTTCTGAATTCCGTTGCCGCTGACCGTCTCCACCAGGTAGTAAACCTCGCCGGATTCATCTTCGCCAAACGCGATCGCAGGAGTGCCTTGCTTCAAGACAACCATGTTGCGAATTGGTTTCTCGGATTTCGTGTCGTAATGCAGTGCCCAGATTCTGCCGCTGATGTAATCACCGAACAGATAATGGCCGGCAAGCTCTGGCAATTTATCACCGCGATACACAACTCCTCCAGTAATCGATTTCCCGATTTGGTGATCGTATTCCCAGCAAGGCGCTACCGTTTGCTCGGGACGTACACCCGGCTGATTTCCAAATCCATAGTTTCCTTCTCGAACACTCCAACCATAATTCCCACCGCTGCGGAGGATATTGATTTCTTCCCAGAGATCCTGGCCTACATCGCCACACCAAATCAAACCTGTTTTTCGATCTACCGAGAGCCGCCAGACATTCCGAAATCCATAAGCAAAAATTTCCGGTTTCGCTTGCGGCCTATCAACAAAAGGATTGTCCTGGGGAATTGCATAACCAAGCCCCTGCTGCTTCTGATCAACGTCAATCCTGAGAATCGATCCCATCCATGTCTTCAGGTTCTGTGCATGATGCATCGGGTCATTTCGTCCCCCTCCATCTCCCAAAGCAATGTAGAGAAATCCGTCATTCCCAAAAACCAAACTACCACCATTATGGTTTGAAAACGGCTGAGGGATCTTCATCAGAACCTCTTCCTCGTTTGCATCTGCATGCTGTCCACCTGACTCAGCAACTCGAAATCGGGAAACGATGGATGTGCGCGGTTCAGCACGCGAACTGTAATAGACAAACAACTCACCGTTCTCTTTGAACCGTGGATGAAAAGCCAACCCAAGCAGGCCCTCTTCATCATCAGCTGTCCACGGCTGCACTCTGTCTGCTATATCAAGGAACACCTTTGTCTCGCGGTCTTTTTCATTGAATGAGTGGACGACACCACGTTGTGTAGCGACAAAGATCCGTCCACTACCGTCAGCCGCGTTCGTCAACACCATTGGTCGCAATTTACGCACCTTTCCTTCCTCATCCACCGATTCCCAGCCGCTCAACTTCAACTTTGGAAAAGCAGGAACCGACTGCAACTCCAACACTCCGTCATTGATATCAGGAACAAGGCCCGTTTCAGGCAAACGCCTGATCTTGATATTGCGGAACGAAACCAGGTTGCCATGATCTTGCAAACAAATATGGCCAATCGAAGCCTTACCAAACCGTGGCATTTTCGCAAACTTACTTTTCGCTACGCGTTGATTCCACTCTTCATCTCCCTTGTTGAAGTAGTAGTAGCTCACACCATTCACCACGACTTCACTCTGCAACGGTGAGACACGCAAATAAACATGATTCCACTGACCTGCTGGACGAGTGGAATCATCAACTTCCGGGCTCTTGTACCCGACCTGTGCCTCAAAGCGCTTTGCCCAGTCAGGTTTCGTGGGGCTGTACAACTGATACAACCAACCCGCTTTTTGTGGGTCATGCCCGTCTACATTGTCTTGAACCTGTACTTCAGGGCCCGTTTGCCAAGGCTGCGACTCTTCTTCTGTGACGTGGAACATAATCCCACTATTGCCACCTTTAGAGATCTTGTACTCGATCGACAATTCAAACCACTTGTACTGTTTTGTCGTGACGATATCACCGGCACCGTTTGCAGAACGCACCAGCGCGCCATCTTTTACTACCCATCCAGCAGCAATACCTTGACGCCGATAGTTGCGCCATTGAGCGGTCGTTTTTCCATCAAATAACAACTTCCAGCCACCTCGCTGCTCAGCGTCGGTAAGCTGATTCAAGGGCGCACCTAAACCTTGTGCAGACAAAACAAGCAACAACGAAAAAAGCAGGGCCTGAAAGGCACTTCTTAGTAGACGCATGAATGTAATCCTCTGCACAGAAAACGGCGGCAAGTGAGAAGAGCGCGACAACTGCTATGAAGAGACTGACTGTTTCGAACAAATCAACAATCAGAACCTCTTGGCCAAAGAGACGGTCGCCACCAACGTAGTACGGCAATTACACGTGGTCAACCGGCGTGTATCAAGCAAATCCGCAATGTTTCAGAGCTATCATTACAAACATGTATGTCGTCATCTCTCATGCCCTTAAACTCCCCACTGCTCATGGTCATTCACTCCGAGCAACCGGAAGCCTGGAAACTTCGCACCAATGCCCCCATCGTTGGCCAATCTACTCAAATACTACTGTGGCCCTGATTGCGCCGCCCTGGTTGTAATGCGTCGAGAAATACCCTGTCACCTCGCCTTCTCCACATTCTGCTGGTATTCTGCTGATGCTCCGTCAGGATCCAAAACCTGATTTCTGCCTACAACCTCCTCCTTCAACAGCAGCTGTCTATGAATCCCGCAAATTTCCTCCAGAATCTGTTTGGATTAGAGGGGCAAACGGCAATCGTCATCGGTGGCACCGGAGTTCTCGGTGGAGCAATTGCTGAGGGGTTAGCCCAGGCAGGGGCCCGGGTTATCGTAGCCGGGCGCAACGAGTCACGCGGTACAGATCGAGTTAACCAAATCACCGAATTTGGCGGTGAAGCAAGCTTTCAAAAGGTCGATGCTACTTCTCGTGATTCGCTACAAACGCTTCGCGATGGAGTAGATCGAGACTGGAACCGTACGGATATCCTCGTCAATTGCTTTGGTGTCAACTCTGCAACCTCTCATGAAGAAGTCGAAGACGACGACTGGCACCGTGTAATCGACGGAAACCTCACCGCGACCCATTTAGCATGCCAACTGTTCGCACCTGCGATGGCCAAAACAGGAGGTGGGGCCATCCTGAACATCGGCAGTGTTACAAGTCAGCTACCTCTGTCACGTGTGTTTGCTTACTCAGCATCCAAAGCAGCGGTTGTCAACTTGACTCAGAACCTGGCCCGCGAATATGCGCCACACAATGTGCGTATTAACGCGTTGTGCCCAGGTTTTTTTCCAGCCGAACAAAATCGCCGTATCCTGGACGAGCAACGCGTCTCACAAATCATGGCACAAACACCGATGGCCAGGTTTGGAGAGCCTCAAGAACTCGTGGGCGCTGTACTACTGCTGGTTTCACAGCAAGCTGGTAGTTTTGTTACCGGTGAAGATCTGTATGTTGATGGTGGATTTACCGCAATGAGATTCTGATGTGCGGCTTGCCAGAAACTTGTTCGCGAACCACCACTGTAGTGGCCCCGTCGGTCCAGTAACTGGATCTCGGTTGCGCTAATCCAGTGACAACACCATGTCGCCGGCGGCCACCACAGGGAATTACCCTCTGCGTCAAGAACCTTCACATTAAGTTATGTTACTGACAGACATATGTTGTCGTGCCAGCAAACACACTTGTCATTAACCGGAATCATGGATCAGACAATAGTCATTTTCGGTGCGTCAGGAGACCTTACGAGCCGTAAGCTTGTTCCAGCCCTGTACCAACTGTTCCAGAAAAATCGACTTCCAGAAAACTGTCGTGTTGTGGGAGTTTCCAGATCACCACTGACCAGCGCAGAGTGGCAGCAGAAACTGGAAGCAACTACAGCCGAATTCTCTGGAGCCAGTTTTTCTCCTGCCGGATGGAAACAGTTTGCAAGCCAACTTCACTACCTTGCGTGTGATATCAACCGCAACTCAGACTTTGGCAAACTCCGTGATTATCTCAACAAACTGGAGGCAGACTCTCCAAGCGCGCGTCTGTACTATCTCGCAACGCTACCCCATCTGTATACGCAAGCGGTTACACAGCTGGGCGTCTACAACATGGCCACGGAGGGAGCTGGTCCGCGACGGGTGGTCATCGAAAAACCTTTTGGCACCGACCTCACATCCGCACACCAACTGAACCAGGCATTACACAACGTGTTTGGTGAAAAACAAATTTTTCGAATCGATCATTACCTGGGAAAAGAAACTGTCCAAAACTTGCTTGTCTTGCGTTTTGCCAACAGCATCTTTGAACCCATCTGGAACCGCAACTACATCGACCATGTACAAATTACTGTTGCCGAAGAACTCATGGTCGGACGGCGCGGCGGCTACTATGACAGTGCTGGAGTCCTCCGCGACTTCTTTCAGAACCACTTGCTGCAATTACTGACCATCACAGCAATGGAGGCCCCACCACGTTTTGCAGCAGACCTCGTTCGAGACGAAAAAGTCAAGGTTCTGCAGGCTGTTCGCCCACTCCACCATCAGGAATTTGCTCGCAACACGATACGAGGACAATACGAAGGC
>CAZITS010000430.1:0-5368 GCA_964542185.1 uncultured Pirellulaceae bacterium | reverse complement strand
CTTTAATACGCTCCTCAAATTGCCCTCGGTACTTGGTACCCGCCACCATCATCGCGAGATCCAAAACAACGATCCGTTTCTCGCACAACAGCTCTGGCACATTTCCAGCGACGACACGCTGGGCAAACCCTTCCACGATGGCAGTCTTCCCGACTCCTGCCTCACCGAGAAGCACCGGATTGTTCTTGGTACGACGGCAGAGGACTTGAATCGCCCGGTCGATCTCTCGTTCACGACCAATTACCGGATCCAATTTCTTCTGCTTGGCCAGTTCAGTCAGGTCGCGACCGAAACTGTCCAAAGCGGGCGTTTTGGATTTACTTCCCTTGGCGGGACGTGATTCACCACCACCGCCACTCTCACTGGGACTGCGTTCCTCTGCTTCCAATCCATGTCCCAATAAATTAAGCACTTCCTCCCGCACCTCTTCCAGCTTCAACCCAAGATTCATCAAGACCTGGGCCGCAACACCTTCCTGCTCACGCAACAACCCCAGCAAGATGTGCTCGGTACCCACGTAATTGTGATTCAGGTTCCGCGCCTCCTCCATGGAGTACTCGATCACTTTCTTCGCACGTGGTGTCTGTGGCAATTTGCCCATCGTGACCATCTCGGGACCACTTTGAACGAGCTTCTCCACCTCGAGCCGAATTTTCCGCAAGTCCACATCCAAGTTCTTGAGGACATTGGCAGCCACCCCACTGCCCTCTTTCACCAGACCCAACAGGACATGTTCGGTCCCGATATACTCGTGGTTAAACCGCTGCGCTTCCTGGTTCGCGAGTTGCATTACCTTGCGTGCGCGGTCTGTAAATCGCTCGTACATCTCGTTTATCCCCTTGCCCAGCTTCACGAATACCGAACTGGTCGTTGCTATTCAATCTGTAAATGTAACCCGTGCTGCACTGTCACGATCGACCGGACTGTCACAATCGACCGGACACACGCAGGGACGCCTCTTACGCCGCACGCATCTGGACACTGTCGGAACTCTCATCTGAAGACTCCGCAGTGATGGTACGGCACTCTGCCGCCTGTATCTCGTCACGCTCTGCATCCAGACGCTCCAACAACATTCTCTCCTTTTCAATCTCCAATCGCCACGTATCGGCACCGGCGAGTTGCTCCAGAAACCGCAGTCGCCGTCTGGCTGATTCCGGGCGTTCGGTATGTCGATACAACGCAGCCAGCATGAGCTGGGCTTCGACGTCGGTTCGATCTAACGCCAGTAACTGCTCGAGTAGCGTTTGCGCGGTCCACCAATTGCCTCTTAAGTATTCGCCCTGTGCGCGAATAAACAAGTCCTGAAGTCGCGCATCCGAAAAACGCCGAGTGGCGGCCGCAATATCATCATATCCAGACCAAAGTCCGGTAATCCAAACGGTCGCCAGAACCAGCCAAATGACTTTAACGCTCCTGGGGTTCACCGTTGCGGGCCAAAAAAAAGTCACTGTCACGGCCACTTGCAGAAGGCCCGCAAAAACCAGCGCCGAACTCAAGGCCAGCCATTCTCCACGGCTTCCCAACCGAGTCAAACCGGGCCACAGGCACCGTAGCCAGTTCAAGCGTCCCATCCAGGTCGCGCTCCGCGAGCATCAAGAACGATCCATCGTTGCGGAGATTGTAGCGGCCAAGGCCAGAGCCAACAAGGCAAGTAATTGACAGCTCGGGACTTAGAGCGAATTCCGGTCAGGGAGCGGGACTGGCAACAGAACTCTGGGAAGTCTTTTTCCGCTGCTCCATGAATTCCTGCGTCTGATCGCTATAAATTCCGATGAAGTGATCGCGCAGCTCGACAAATTTTGTGCCCTCGGGCGTCTCGAACGGAGTCGCCTCATCCTTTCGCTTGGGAAGATGGCAGTCGATACAGTTTTGACGAATCGCCGTACCTATTTCACTAGCCATTCCACAGCGTTCCGGTTCATGGCACTTCATACAACGCTCTGAGAAGAGTGACAGCTGCCCGCGTTCAAGCGCATGTGGGTCATGGCAGGTGGTACAGGTCATTTGCTCACTGCCAATAAAACAGGGACTCTCGCTGAGCCTGGCGTACTGATTGTCACTATGAACACCAATCCGATTCTGAGCCTCCAGGGGATCCAACCGCACGTAATCCGCCAGCTGTTGCCCCGGCGCATAGGTAAAAGAGGGCTGCAGAGGCTCTCCGGGACTGGAATGACAGAACGTACAGAGCTCAATTTCCCGCAAACGCCCCAGAGACCCTGGATTCACAATATGCCGCGCCACCTGCTCGTCTGGATTACTACGGTGGAAATCAACATGGTCACGCCCCGCGCCGTGGCATTTCTCACAGGAGATACCCAACAAGAACGCCTCCTTGCGAAAGGCATTCTGGGTTGGTTGGTCCGGCTCAATCGGATCAAACCAGGTCGCATGGCATTCCAGGCAACGCGGAAAAATACCCCGCTCAAAATTCGGTTCACCATCCACATAGCCGGGACTATTTTCCCATTTCCCGCTCCCGCTGACGTATGAGATGGGAAGCTGAAACAACAAGTCAAACTGCCGCCCATCTGCTGTCAGCCCTTCGTGCCAGTACAAATAGCTCTGCCCCAGCTTGCCGCTACCAATCACCATTTCAATCCGTTCAGTCCGTCTCTCCTCCGTTGAGCCACGTTGCAGAATTCCTGTTTGATAGAACTCATCACCACGTTGCTCCATGAGGTAACTCAACTTCGGGTTACCGGTCTGAAAAACATTCTTGTCCGCGGAAAAAGACCCCAGGATTCCTGCTTCGCTCGGCAACTGGGAAGTCAGGTGGTGCGCGGTGTGCCGGAACCCTTCATATTTTTCTTGATGGCACTCGCGACAACTCTCTGCGCCCAAAAACGACACGTCCTGTAACCCTTCTCGCCCCGTGGCGACCGGAGCAACCTGCTCCTCAGTCCCTTCCGGCCATAGTGCTGGGAGAATCGCAGCAAACAAAAAGCCGATCGCAAAACCGACGGTTGCCAGAAGTGCCCCAAGCCGCCTGCTGCGCCACCGCCATCCCAGCAAAAAGCCGAGAACGGCGACCAGAAAGCCGTACACCAATGGAGCAAAATCAACAGCGTTACCCGTCATTTGGTTCCTGACTCCAAGCCGTTTTGTTTCAAATAAGCCGCACTGGCAGCCGGGTAGATCCCGATCAGGTGATCCCTCATCTCGACGTAGAAGGTACCCTCGGGAGTTTCAAATGGTGTCTTCTTGTCTTCGTGTTTAAGGACGTGGCAATCGATACAATTACCGTTGAGCTGTGTCCCTAAGGACCGATGCGTTCCAGTCAATTCAACCTGATGGCACTGTAAACACCGTTGGGAAAACACCGCCAAATCGCCGCGTTCAAAACGATGCAGATCGTGACAAGTTGTACAGGTCATTCCCTCCGTTTCTTGAAAACATCGACTCTTGCTCAACCGGGCCACCTGATTGTTGCTGTGGACGCCAATCCTGTTCTGCTCATCGTACGGCGGCAGTTCGAGAAACTCATCAAGGGCTTTACCGGGACGATAGCTGAACGCTGGCTTGAGGGGAATTCCAGCTCCGGAGTGACATAAAGAACAAAGTTCTATTTGCCGCTGGGGCGGCAGGGACCCCGGGTGGGTAATGTAACGAGGACTGTCATCCTCTGGATGCGCTTGGTGGTAGGTCACGTGCTCTCGTCCTGGACCGTGGCATTTTTCACAGGAAATGCCTAACACAAAACGCTCCCGATCGTAGGCATTTACCCCAGGTCGCGGCGGAGCAGAAGACCCGAACCAGGTGGTATGACACTCGAGGCAACGCGGCTGGATCACACGATCGAAGTCAGCCTGGCCGTCATTGTATCCCGGACTATGTTCCCACTTGTCACTGGGCGTCACGTAAGAGACAGGTAGTTGAAATAATTCGTGTTCTCCAAACCCATTCGTACGCCAATACAAGAACGACTGCCCCAGCTTGCCGCTCCCTAAGATCAGGTCGATACGTTGCCGCTGGCGATCCGAGCGACCGTTACGAAAACCGACTGCTGACTGAAAAAAACCGTTTTCCGTCTGCTCCAACTCAAAATGCAAATCAGGATTTGCAGTCTTCATCACCCCGGGAAAGGTCCCCAACATGGTTTCAGGGCTCGGCAGCAAGGAGGTTCGATGGTGCGCGGTCTGGGAAAATCCTGAGAACATCTCCGCATGGCAACCACGGCACGCAGTCGCCCCCAAAAACTCCTGCGGACTGGCGGGATCCGTGGAAACTCCGGAGACCGATTCCCCGCCAGGCATAACGTCGACTGGCTCGGGGTCTGGTACTGGCCGAAACAGCACAACCCCTGCCACCAGGCAGGCCACCAGCGCCAGGATCGTCAAAACAAGGGCAAAACGCATCCGGCTGAACCGCCGTTCGACAATCAAAGGAGGGCCAACAGAAACGTTGGCCGTGGTCAGCAGAGAGCGGCCCACCTCCGGTAACCGCCATCCGGGTAAACCCGTTCGCGGGTTCCCAGTCTATTATTATCATACGCCCGAATTTGGCCACCTGCGGAATCGGCCGTCCCCCCTGTCTCTTGACGTTATTTTGTTGGTATCTCTATACTTGCGCAAAATCAGTCTCGACATCTAGTATTCGGTACCGGCGTTCCGGAACACCCAACTGCCCCTTCAACCATCAATTGTTGTCGGTATGCAGCGGGACCGCGGCGTCACGACACATATAATCCTGGTGGCTTCCCTGGCCTTGCTGGCAGGTGGGGTGTTTTCATCGTGGTGGCTGTGTTCCGTCGCACTCACCGATTTGCACGTGGAGTTTTCCAAGAATGAAACCAGACCGCAAACAGATACTAGAACGCAAACAGGAACTGGAACGCAAAGAGGAACAGGAACCGGACTCTTGGTATTCGGTGCTGCAAAACTCCTACGATGAAGTGCTACAACCCCTCGTAGAAAAATTACCCATCGCACCACAATTGAGAGTGCCCTTGGTGCTGGTCATCCTGATGGTATTTTTCTTTGGAGGGCTGTGGTACGGGCTGAAAGGAGTCAACGAGAGCAAGAATGCGAAAGCGTGGCAGCAGTTGTTTCAGGTCGCGTTACCACCTTCGTCGGAAATGGGTGCCAACAGTGACAACTACGACCGGCTGAACGACTTCATCGTCGAGCAAAAAGCGGAACAAAGCTCCTGGATCTACATGGTCCCATTGCTTACTGACAATACGAACGTGATCGCGTGGGCCACGGTCAAACAAGCAAATCTTGCCCTGGCCATGGGTATCAACAGTGCCTACCAGGCCAACAAGGATGAAGCGAAAGAAAAACTCAAAGCGGCTTGCGAGAAATACAAAGAGGCCCGGGAGCTGTTCTTTGAAAGATGCGGACCCCACCGAGAACTAGCCCGA
>CAZITS010000429.1:4087-5375 GCA_964542185.1 uncultured Pirellulaceae bacterium | reverse complement strand
CGTCACTGGTTCCGTTTACGAAGACGGCTGCCATCGCCTGACGGTTACCCAACCCCATCTAGTCAGCCCCCAGATCCTGAGTCACGTCGAGCAAGCTGGTGCCCAACTGGCCAGTCTGACAACGCGGCATGCACGTCTGGAAGATGTGTTTGTCCAATTAACCGGTCGCCATCTGGATGACACGCTGGAGGAACAGGCATGAATCCCTCTGTCTCGGGCAACCGTCTGGCGCGCCATCCAATGATCCAACTCGTACTGAGCCGCATGCGTGAATTCTGGCGGCAACCAGCCGCGGTGTTCTGGGTCTACGGCTTCCCTTTATTGATGATGGTCGCGCTGGGAACCGCTTTCCGCAATCGTCCGGTCGACAAGATCCCCGTGACCATCGTCCAGACGAGCGAGGCACCAGCGATTCTGAAAATTCTCCAGCAGGATGAACGGTTTATCGGTCCTGGTGGAGGCGTCGAAATCCTCTCACTGGAAGAATGCAAACAACGGCTGAGGACCGGTAAGACGCTGGTGATGATCTCCGCCAACGCGAGCCCGGATGCCGACTATACATTCACCTATGATCCCGAACGTCCGGGTAGCCTGGCCGCCCGGAACACGATCAACAATCTCCTGCAAAAAGCCGGTGGACGGCTCGATCCGCTGACCGTCTCCAATAACGAGGTCCGTGAGCCTGGTGGGCGGTACATCGACTTCCTGGTCCCGGGCTTGCTGGGTATGGGCTTGATGGGCGGTGGCATGTGGGGAGTCGGCTTTGCCATTGTCAACCTGCGAATTCGCAAATTGCTGAAACGGTATCTGGCCACGCCGATGAAACGCAGTCATTTCCTCGGCTCGATGATGATAAGTCGTTTGTTATTCACCGTCACCGAAGTCTTGATCCTGGTGCTAGGTGCGCGCTGGTTGTTTGGTGTGGTCAACCACGGATCCTTCCTGGCAGTCGCGCTGCTGGTCATCCTGGGCGCCTGTCAATTCGGTGGTATGGGTCTGCTGATTGCCAGTCGTGCCGAAACGACTGAAACCGTTTCGGGACTGATGAATCTGGTGATGCTGCCTATGTGGATCGGATCCGGAGTGTTTTATTCGGTCGAGCGTTTTCCCGCCGTGCTGCAGATGGTGCTTAACACCTTGCCCTTGACACCCCTGATCTACAGTTTGCGCAGTGTCATGCAGGATGGCGCAAGTTTGCTCTCGCTACTTCCCCAGATCGGCTTGATTTCCCTCTGGACGATCGTCACATTTGCGCTTGCGATGCGCTGGTTCCGCTGGCAATAGTAGC
>CAZITS010000429.1:0-3987 GCA_964542185.1 uncultured Pirellulaceae bacterium | reverse complement strand
CGATCTCTGGACGCTCCTCGGTACGACGTTAATCCTGTGGGGACAGCTCTGCACGACACCGATTCGAGCGACCGCCGATACCCCGGCTAGCGCAACCGCCAGCGAACTGGGAAAGGTGGTTGCTGAATTTGCCCTCGCCGACGTGGACGGAAAAACCCACCGGTTATCCGATGCCCAAGATCAGCCAGTGGTCGTCATCGCCTTTCTCGGTACCGAATGTCCGCTCGCCAAACTGTACGGAACGCGACTGGCAGAACTAGCCCGCCACTACAAACCGCAGGGAGTCGTTTTCTTTGGTGTAAACTCCAACTGCCAGGATACGCTCCGGGAACTGGCAGCCTACGGACAGCGTCACCAGATTCCGTTTCCCCTGCTGAAAGATGTCGGCAACCGGCTCGCCGACCAGCTGCACGCCCGGCGGACACCCGAAGTGTTCGTATTAGACCAGCAGCGGAAACTCAGGTACACCGGACGGATTGACGATCAGTACAGCGTCGGCATCAGCCGTGATCGGCCACAACAACAAGACCTCCGTGACGCCCTGGATGACCTGCTGGCCGGACGAACCGTAAGGCAACCCTGCACCGCAGCGGTAGGCTGTTATATCGGCCGCCTGCAGCAACCTCGCAAGAACGCGCCGGTCACTTACTCTCGACAAATTGCCAGACTCTTTCAAAAGCACTGCGTGGAGTGCCACCGGGATGGAGAAATCGGACCCTTTTCACTCCTTCGCTACGACGATGTCGTAGGCTGGGCAGACACGATTGCGGAAGTCGTCGAGAGCCGTCGCATGCCACCCTGGCACGCCTCCCCGCGCCACGGTCAATTCCGCAATGCGCGGGTGATGACACCCGCAGAACGTCAACTGATTTTTCAGTGGGTGCGTGATGGAGCACCCGAAGGGAATCCAGACGAGTTGCCAGCGCCACGGGTGTTTGTACCTGGCTGGAAGCTACCGACAACACCGGACCAGGTGATCGCAATGCGGGACACACCCTTCACTGTGCCCAGTCAGGGAACGGTCGAATACCAGTACTTCGTCGTCGATCCAGAGTTTACCGAGGATCGCTGGATTTCCGCCGCCGAAGTCATCCCCGGAAATCGCAGCGTCGTGCATCATGTGATCGTCTTCTACCGACCTCCACAACGGACCCGCCGCGCCGGCATTGGCTGGCTCACCGCATACGTTCCAGGCCAAAGCACCCTCGGGTTGCCGGCCGGCCAGGCCAAACGCGTCCCGGCCGGTTCGCAACTGGTGTTTCAGATTCACTACACGCCGAATGGCACTCGACAACAAGACCTCACTCGCGTGGGACTCACGTTTGTCGATCCCGAGTCGGTTCAGGAAGAGGTTTTCACACTGATCGGAGTCAATCGCGACTTTGAGATTCCGCCCCATGCCGACCGCCATCGCGTGACCATGATATTGGACAAATTCCCTGCCCATGCTCGGCTGCTGGCAATCGCACCCCACATGCATTTGCGTGGTCGTTCGTTTCGTTTCACGGCCCGCACAACGGATCGACAGGAGGTCCTCCTGGACGTTTCCCAGTACGACTTCAATTGGCAACACGCCTACAAATTCGTGAAGCCACTCGAGTTGACACCTGGCCTCAAAATTGAGTGTGTCGCTGAGTACGACAACTCCAAACAAAACCTGGTCAATCCCGATCCCACTGCAACCGTTCGCTGGGGAGATCAAAGCTGGGAAGAAATGATGGTGGCCTATTTGGAAGTCGCCATTCCCCGCGATTCAGCGCAAGCCGACCGGCGGAGAGAAACCGAGCGTTCCCAGGCAGCGCAACTGCGAGCGCGACGACGGGTAACCCAGTTCCTGAAACGATTCGACAAGAATAATGACCGCCGAATCGAACGTGACGAACTCCCCAAGGCAATGGCCCGTTTCGCCTTCGAACGTTTTGACCGGGACGGCAATCTGGTTATCGACGAAGCAGAGGTGTTCACCACTGCACTGCAATCCAAACAGCAACGCGACGACCGCTGATTACGCCATGCCTGGGAACTTGTCGACATTCAACGTGCGTCGCAACCGCCGCCCCGCAGGTCGGCCTGCCGACGGTAGACCTCTCGTGACCAAAGTTGGTTGATGTGGACCATCTCGCCTCGCTACTGATTCAACATCGACGCCTCGTCTGGTCAGGAATCCTCTGCTTGACAGGCCTGGCGTGCTACGGATTGATGTACCACCCGCCACCGCAGGCACCGGGCGGCCAGCAGGAGGGCGATGCGCTGCAGACGTCTGGCGCATCGTTTGATCTGCCGCGACCAGACGCGCTGCTGGTCATCGAAGTTGAGAATCTGTTTGAACCCACAACAGTGATCGCATTGCGTGCGATGGCAGCAGCTGTCGAACAACTCGATTACGTAGCGACACTCAACTGGATTGATCGTATTCCTGTCTTGAATACGTTTGGCCTGGAGGACCCGCTACTACCACCCAACGATGCATCCCAGGAACGGTTTGCACTAGCCCGACAAAAAGTCCTCCAGCACCCGGTAATTGTTGGACAATTGATTTCCGCAGACGGACGGACGCTGCTGATGCCGGTCACATTTGACTGGCTGGCAGTGACCGATGATGCGGACTGCACCGAACAACTACTGCGTGTGGCCCGCGCTACCATTGGCGACCGAGGTAACTCCATCCGGGTTTCCCTGACCGGGCCCGTCCCCTTGTTCCTGGAACACGACGATGCGTTTCATCGCAATCGCCGAAAATTCCAGCTGATCGCCTACAGTCTGGTGATCGCGATTTCCCTGTTCCTGTTTCGCAAACTCTCAACGGTCCTGATCGTCTCCGCCGGTCCACTGCTGGGTGTCTTCTGGACTTGGGGCATCCTGAACTGGATGCAAGCGCTTTCCAACCCGTTGACCACCTCGTCTTGCCCGTGCTGCTGACGATGATCGGAATGACCGATGGCCTGCACTTGATGGTCCACATCCGCCGCCTCCGGAAGGAAGGGGCCACACCCTTGCACGCGGCCCAGTTGTCCATCCAGCGAGTGGGAACCGCGTGCCTGCTGACCTCCGTGACAACTGCCATCGGTTTTGCCTCGCTGCTCCTTGCCCATAACGAATTTGTCCAGGGCTTTGGACGCTCTTGCGCGATCGGTGCGATCCTGACATTAGTGGCCGTCATTACCGTCATCCCGCTGGCCAGCGTGACTCGATTAGGGCGTTTCGTCCATCACGGTCATGGACATCGGCTGGTCGACCAGGGCCTCCAGAAGTTCACCTGGCTGGTCGATTCGTTGATCCACCGGCCACGTCAAATCAGCCTGCTGGGAATCGTGCTGACACTGGCGCTGGCAGCTATCTGTTCGACGCTCCGCCCGGACAACCGCACCCGCGACGCGCAGCCTACCGGAAGTCCGGCCTACGCTGCGCTGGCGCATTGCGATCGGGAATTGGGAGGGATTGAACTGGTTCATGTGGTCATGCATTGGCCGGATTCGATCCCTCATGATTCCGGCCAGATCATGCAAGCACTCCTCGCGGTAGAAACGCTCATTGATCGCGAACAACCACTTCTGCAGTTTCCGCTGTCGATCCGCAACCTGCTCGATTCGATTCCTGCCAACGCGCCACTCGAGCAGCAGATGCCACTGTTAAGCCTGCTTCCCGATTCGATCCTGCAGCCGTACTACAACACCACCTCCCGAAAAGCGCGGATCACAGTCCGCATCAGTGATCTAGGAATCGCCCGCTACGAAACCGTATTTCGCCGCCTGGAGAAAGACTTTGATAAGCTCGCAACCGAGTACCCGGGATTTCATTTTTCCCTGGCAGGCGAGCCCGTCGAACGCGGCCGCGCGCTGCAAGAAATCGTCACAGATCTGGCTGCCAGTCTGGGAACCGCCTCGGTCATCATTCTGATCGTCATGACCGTCGTCTATCGCTCTCTGCGCGTTGGCTTGATCACGATTGTTCCCAATCTCTTTCCGCTGGCTGTCACGGGTAGCATGC